>NZ_JBYVYM010000011.1:0-183259 GCF_058148225.1 Pseudomonas sp. DF5 | reverse complement strand
CTTTTAACGGTTAACAAACCGGCGCAAATACTCGACTTGTTCGCGATGCGCGACATCCTGCACCACCGGTTTCAACCGCACCTTCGCCCCCGGCAAACACTGCGCCAATCGCGCCAACGCCAACGGCGTCAGCGCCCCCAACCGCGGATAACCGCCAATGGTCTGCCGGTCATTGAGCAGCACAATCGGCTGCCCATCCGGCGGCACCTGCACCGCGCCCAGCGGGATGCCTTCGGAAATCATCGGCTTGCCCTGATACTGCAACGCCGTTCCCAACAGACGAATGCCCATGCGATCGGCGCGGCTGTCGAGGGTCCAGGTGCTGTTGAACGCATCAAACAGACTCTGCCCGCTGAATTCACCAATTTGCGCACCAAGCACCAGGTCCAGCGGCGTATCGAGGTTGAAATCCGGAACGTGCTCGCGAGGCAGCTCCCGTACCAGCAGCGGCGCCTCGGTGGAGTACTTCAACGACGATCCCTTGGCCAACGCCTGGCCCATGCCGTCGAGGCCGCCGAGTTCCTCACGCACCACAGTTGCGGTGCTGCCCAGCACCTTCGGCGCATCAAACCCGCCTGGTGCCGCGAGGTACGCCCGAGCGCCAAGCAGCGGTTGCGTGAATTGCAATCGCTGACCTTTGCCCAGTTTGAAACTGCGCCACGGCGCCAGGGGCTGGCCATCAATCTGCGCCCCAAGATCGGCACCCGCCAATGCCAGCAAGCAATCATCCTCGGCCACCACACTGAACCCGCCGAGGGTGATTTCGATCACCGAGGCATCCAGCCCATTGCCCAGCAGCCAGTTGGCCCACGACATCGACCGCCAATCCAGCCCGCCGCCCTGGGTCACGCCCAGATGCCGCACACCAAATCGCCCGGCGTCCTGCAACAGGCAAAGCGGTGTACTTGCTTCAATCGTCAGTCGGCTCATGCCAGGTTCTCCAACGGCGTGTCGTCACCGCCCAGGTTGATGAACTCGGCATGACTGACCGCCTCGAAGCGCACCGTATCGCCCGGTTGCATCAAGCTGTAGCCGTCACGTTCGCGGTCGAACAATTTGGCCGGGGTGCGACCGATCAGGTTCCAGCCGCCGGGAGACACCACCGGATAAGCCGCCGTCTGGCGTTCGGCAATGCCGACGCTGCCAGCGGCGACTTTCTTGCGCGGAGTACTCAGACGCGGTGTGGCCAACACTTCGTCCACCAACCCCATGAACGCGAAACCCGGCGCGAAGCCCAACGCGAATACCTGATACTCGTGTTCGCAGTGACGGCGGATCACTTCATTCACCGCCAAGCCGCTGCGCTGGGACAACAGGTTCAACTCCGGCCCAACGCTCAAGTCATACCAGACCGGCAGCACATGGCATTTCCCCTTGGCCCGAGCGTTGGGCGTCAGATCGATCAGGGCTTGAGCGATCAACTCCCGGGCCTGGGCCGGGTTCAATGCCATCAGATCGTAATGCACCATCAACGTTGTGTAGGACGGCACCAGATCGATCAAATGGCTGGCGAATGCTTCTCGCAAACGCTCACTGGCAGCCAGCATCCACGGCATGTTGGCCTCGGCAATTTCATCGAACAGGCGCACCATCAGGCAATCGAGCGCCACCACTTCCACCCGTGGCTTCATGATGCGCTCTGCTGATTCAAGGCCTCGCGAATGCGCCGCACGGCGGCCACCGAACTGGCGTTGTCGCCGTGTACGCACAAGGTGTTGGCCTGCAAGTGCAAGGCGCTGCCATCGCTGGCCGTGAGGTTGTCACCGCGGGCAATGATCAGCGCCTGCTCAATGATTTTCTCGGGATCGTGATGCACGGCCCCCGGCAGTTGCCGCGAGACCAGCATTCCGGCGCTGTCGTAAGCGCGATCGGCGAAGGCTTCAAACCACAGAGTCACGCCGTATTCGTCGCCCAACTGCTGGGCAGCGCTGTTGTCGCGGGTGGCCATCAGCATCAGCGGCAGTGTCCGGTCATAAGCTGCCACGGCCTGGATCACCGCACGCAATTGCGCCGGGTTGGCCATCATGTCGTTGTACATCGCGCCGTGGGGTTTGACGTAACTCACCCGTCCGCCCTGAGCCCGGCAAATGCCGTCGAGGGCTCCAATCTGGTAGTGCAACAGGTCCTGCAGTTCCTGGGCGGTATACACCATGGAGCGACGGCCGAAACCGACCAGATCCTGATAGGCAGGGTGTGCGCCAATCTGCACGCCATTGCTCAGGGCCAGGCTGACGGTCTTGCGCATGATGCTCGGGTCGCCGGCATGAAAGCCGCAAGCAATGTTGGCGCAGTCGATGAAGGGCATGACCTCGGCGTCCAGACCCATGGTCCAGTTGCCGAAACTCTCGCCGATGTCGCAGTTCAATAGCAGGCGGTTCACGGTGAACACTCCTGTAGGCTTTTGTCTTTTTAGCTGAAGGGCATATGCCCCTCAGATTATCAGTTACCGGACGTTCGGTTATTCGGCATCGAGTTGTTTACCACGGGTTTCCGGCAAGCTGAGTGCTGCCAGGATCACCACCCCGTAGGACACCGCCGCGAAAGCCCCGATTCCCACGCTCAATGGCACCTTCTGACTGAGCAAGCCGATCAGCAGCGGAAACAACGCTGCCAACGCCCGACCGATGTTGTAGCAAAAACCCTGGCCCGAGCCGCGAATCCGCGTTGGAAATAACTCGGTCAGAAACGACCCCATGCCGCTGAAAATCCCCGAAGCGAAGAACCCCAAAGGAAAGCCCAGCCAAAGCATCACACCGTTGCTGACCTGTAATTGGGTGTACAACAGAACAATGGTGAACGAGCCGACCGCGAACAGAATGAAGTTCCTCTTGCGACCGAGGATGTCAGTCAAATACGCGCTGATGACGTATCCGACGTAGGACCCGATGATCACCATCGCCAGATAACCGCCCGTGCCGAGTACACTCAAGCCCCGTTCGTTTTTCAGAAACGTCGGCAGCCAGGAGGTGATCGCGTAGTAACCGCCGAGTGCACCGGTGGTCAGTATCGAAGCGCGAATCGTGGTGAAGAGGATGCCAGGGGCGAAAATCTCGTAGAACTTCGCCGGGTTGCTTGGCTCTTGCTTGGCCTTGGCTTCGCGGTAGATTTCCGGATCCTTGACCAGGCGACGGACAAAGATCACGAAAATCGCCGGCACGATGCCGAGGATGAACAGTGCCCGCCAGGCGTCTTCGGGCGGCAACAGCGAGAACAGCAGCGCATACAGAATCGCTGTCAGCCCCCACCCCAACGCCCAACCCGACTGCACCATGCCGACGGCTTTGCCACGGTCCTTGGCGCGGATCACTTCGCCCATCAGCACCGCGCCGGCGGTCCATTCACCACCGAAACCGAAGCCCATCAACGTGCGGCTGATCAACAGTTGCTCGTAGTTCTGGGCGAAGCCGCAAAGAAAGGTGAAGAAGGCGAACCACAACACCGTCAGTTGCAGGGTGCGCACCCGACCGATGCGGTCGGAGAGAATCCCCGCCACCCAACCACCAATAGCCGAGGCGATCAGGGTGCTGGTGTGGATCAGCCCGGCCTGGCCGGTGGTGATGCCCCACATGGCAATCAGGGTCGGTACCACGAAGCTGAGCATCTGGGTGTCCATGCCGTCCAGGCCATAGCCGATCTTGCAGCTCCAGAACGTGCGACGCTCCTGCTTGTTGATGTTTCGGTACCAGTCGAAAGGTCCCGGGCGGGCCGTGGCCTTTGGGATGACGAGGGTGTCGGGCGCACTCATGGCAAAATCTCCGTGCATATTTTATTGGTATTGTTCTGAGCCCCGACGACGCCTATCGTGGGAACCGGATGGCCTGATTTTTGGGCGGTTGGCCCTGCTGCGTCCAACTAATAAAAACCCGCCCTAGTCATAAGAAAAACTTTATCCACGAGCTGCCCCCCATGAACCTGAAGTTTCTCGAGACGTTTGTCTGGGTCGCCCGACTCAAGAGTTTTCGCCTGACGGCTGACAAGCTCTTCACTACCCAGGCGTCGATTTCCAGCCGCATCGCCGTGCTCGAAAGCGAGCTTGGGGTGAAGCTGTTTCTGCGCGACTCCCGCGGCGTGAGCCTGACCCCGGAAGGCCTGAAAGTGCTCGAATATGCCGAGCAGATGATGGACACGATGCAGGCGCTCAAGCAGGCGATCGAGACACGCTCGAGCAAGGCCGGACGGGTTCGTATCGGCGTCATGGACACGGTGATCCACACCTGGCTCAGCCCGTTGGTGGCAAAGATGATGGATCACTATCCGCTGGTGGAAATCGAGCTGGTGGCCGATACGGCGCTCAACCTCTGCGATCAGCTGCAAAAAGGCTTTCTCGATCTGATCCTGCAAACCGACCTGCTGCGCCAGGAAAGCGTGCGCAGCCTGGAGTTGACCAGCCATCCGATGGGCTGGATCGTGGCCAGCAACTCCATCTACAACCGTGAGTATTCAGGTGTCGCCGACCTGGCGCGGGAGCGGATCATCACCTATTCGAAAAACTCCCGCCCGCACCAGGACATCGTGAGCCTGATGCAGGCCAACGGGGTCATGGCGCCACGACTGAACTGCGTGAACTCAGTGTCGGCGATTACTCGTTTACTGCGCGACGGCTTCGGTATTGGCGCCCTGCCGCCGGTGCTGGTGGCCGAGGAACTGGCCCGGGGTGAGTTGACCTTGTTGGCCATCGATCAGCGCCCGCCAAATTTGCAGGTGGTGGTGTCGTGGCGGGTCGGCGTGGAGTGGGTCGAAGAAATCGTGACGTTGTGTCAGCAAGTCGTGGAGAGCTACGCGCAGAAAATGGGCGAGCGCTACATCGTCTTGAGCCAGCCACAGGCCAGAATCTGAAAGACACTTTCCGAACTGTAAATATGAACCACTATCATTTGCATTAATTTTTCAAAACGGTATTCTTTGCGCGCTTTCAGCTAATCAATTGTCCAGAAGGAGTCGGACCTGATGCGCGGCTACACGCAAAAACAGCAGCAACTGCTCGCTCACTGGAGCGAAGCTCTAGGCACTCAGGCTTTCCAGTCCCACCGCATCACTCTCGATCATTTGAGCAATGCCCTGGAGCCCGCCGCCCAGCGCTGTTTCCAACGCCTGATCCAGGCACTGTTTCGTGAAGAGCTGATCAACCCCGACACCTGCGAATACGACGACGCCAGCCGTTGCTGGCTGCCGCTCGGCGATGGTGCGCACCTTTGCTTCGAGCACTTGTCGGGTGGAAGGATGAATAGCTGGGACGTGCGCGGCAGCATCGTCCTGCACACCCCCGACAGGCTTCCGCAAAAAATCCAGTTGCCCAGCGAACTGCTCGCTCACCTCAGCACTCAGCTCAATCCGCCAGCCTCCCCACAGGTCCTGGAACGTCTGGCCGGGGAGCTGGATGACAGCTTCAGCAATGACACCCTGTGCCTGGCGTTCCACCATGGATGGACCGAGCGCCTGAGAGAGCAGATCGACACCGCCTACGACGACAATCTGCTCGCCTGGCTCAAAGCCGGCCCCAGCCACCAGAACCCTACGTCACTGCTCGAACAGTGGGGCACTCTCGGCCATCCGTGGCACCCGAACTACAAGACCAAACTGGGCTTGAGCGCCGCTCAGGTCATCGCTTTCTCGCCAGAATTCGAAGCGAGTTTTCCAATCGTGCTGTGCGCCCTGCACCGCCAGTACGCACACGTCGAAGCGCTGGCAGGCACCACCGATTACTGGGATTGGTGGCAAGGTCACTTCCCACAGGCCGCCGAGCAATTGCAACGCCATTTGCAGCAAATGGGCCTGGACGCAAAGGACTACCTCCCGCTGCCGTCGCACCCATGGCAAGCCCATGAAGAGCTGCCACATTCGTTTGCCAACGAGATCGCCGACAACCTGCTGATCGTCACTGACATCGTGGCTTTTACCGGTCACCCGACCATGTCCTTCCGCACGGTCTTGCCGCAGGCCAGTCGCACGGCACCGATGGTCAAACTGCCGGTGGCTTTGCGCCTGACCAGCGTGCAGCGCACCGTGTCGCCGCGCTCGGCACGAATGGGGCCACGCATCAGCCAACTGATATTGAATATCCTCGATCAGGAACCGCAGATTCAGCGCCTGCTGAACATCGTTCCAGAGCGCATCGGCGTGCATTACGCACCACTGCCGGCCGATGACGAGCGCTCCCGGCATGCTGGCGTGCTGTATCGCGACAACCCGCTGACCCTGCTGCAAGAAGGCGAGTTGGCGGTGCCGGTCGGCAGCCTGTTCGCCGTCAACGAGTTCGAACAACCGTTGCTGCGTGATTGGGTAAAGCTGGCTCAGGGCAACGACGACAGCGCGGCCATGTTGGCGTTCTTCGATGATTACCTGTCGATTGCCGTACCGAGTCTGCTGGGCATTTATCTGATGTATGGCGTGGCGTTCGAAGCGCATCAGCAAAACAGCTTCATGGTGATGGGCGCTGACGGGCAGTTGAATCGGCTGCTGTTGCGTGATTTCGGCGACGTTCGTATCGATCGCAAGACCCTGCACGCCAAGGGTCTGGATATCCAGCTACACGATCCGAAAATGACCCTGTATGACGACGCCGGATTTGTCCGCGACAAACTCCTGCACACCACTTTCATGTGCCACCTCGGTGAGCTGACCTTGCTTTGTGCCCGCCACTGGAATGTGCCGGAAAATATCCTGTGGGAGCGATTGGCAGCGCACGTTGCACAGTGCTTCGAGACCTTGCGCGAACGCGTTGAACCGGCACGCTGGGAAAGCGAGCGCCAGGCGTTGCTGGAACAGGATTGGCCCGCCAAATCGTTCATGCGCATGCGTTTGCTCGACAGTCATGCCGACATCGTCGGACGCCTGAGTAACCCGCTGCGACCCAACACCCATGCTCGCTGACGGTCGCGCCCTGCGACTGCTGATCGTCATCCAGTTTGTCTCCATGGGCGCAATGGAGATGAGCGGCCCGTTCTGGCCCTTGCAGATCCAGCATCTGCTCGGGCCCGAAGGCGCCGGCTACACCGCGCTGTTATCGGCGATGGTCTATGCCGGCCCGATGCTGGCGGCCATGCTGCTGACCCCCCTGTGGGGCCGGTTGGGGGATCGCACCGGACACAAACCGATGATTGTTCGGGCGCTGCTGGCCCTCGCACTGTGCCAAGGGTTGGCGGCCATCACCCTCGACCCGTGGCTGCTGGTGGGCATTCGCGTGATGCAAGGCGCATTGGCCGGTTTTCTCGCTGCCGCGCAAGCCTACGCCTTGGCCTGCTGCGACAGTGCCAAACGAGGTCACACCCTGGCCCGCTTGCAATCGGCAACCGCCGTCGGCTCGTTGATCGGCCCGGTGCTGGGTGGCTGGCTGATGGACGTCTCGGGGTTTGCCTTGCTGTGTTATGGCGCGACGGCGATTTGCCTGCTGTGCGCACTGGGGAGTTTTTTCCTGCCGGCCGACAAGGCGCGAACCGCGAAGAAAAAACCTGTTGAGCCGGTTGCCCTGCCCAAAGGCTGGCTCAGTGGAATCCTGTTGGTGATCGTGTTGATCCAGGCGGCGAAGATGATGCCGCAGTCGTTCTACGCCCTGTACGTCGCGAACATTCTGCATGCACCTGGCTGGCTGATCGGCGCCACCTATGCGGCGAGCGCCGCGACCCTGGCCGTTTCCGCCCCGCTGTGGGGACGCCTGTTCGACCGCTGGCAACCGGCCTACACCTTGCGCGTCATCGAAGGCGTGGCCTGGTTATGTGCCCTGACGCTGGCGGCCACGGCATTGGCCAATGAATGGCTGGGCTTTCTCGTCAGCCGACTCGTCTGGGGCATCTGGCAAGGCGCCCTGCTGCCCGTCGCCTATGCCCTGATCGCCAACACCGTTTCCATCACCCAGCAGGGCTTCGCGCTCGGCCTGGGCAACAGCGCGGCGAAGGCTGGTGCTCTGCTCGGTGTCGTCCTTGGCGGAATAGGCATGGGCCTGGTGGGCCTGGCCCACAGTTTCTGGCTGGTGGCGCTGACCTACGCCATAGCCGCCATCGGCATCCGCTGGGTGCGCTCGTTCAACGCCACGCCTGACCGCTCGACCTTATCGCCCCACACTTATCACAACTAAAAAAGACCACGTCATGACCCGAACCAAACTCTCCCTGCTGATCCCGCTAATCGGCACTTTCAGCGCCCAGGCCTGGGCCGAGGACACCGAGCAACAGCCCGGCACCTTGAACATGCAAGCCACCGTCGTCTCCGCGACTCGCAGCGAGGCGAGCATTGCTTCGATTCCGGGCTCGGTCCAGATAATCGACGAACAGCAGGTCCGTGAGCAGAGCGGCGCGGGTCGCCGGGTCTCAGACATCCTCGGGCAACTGGTCCCGGGTATTGCGCCATCCAGCGGCGGGATGAGCAACTTCGGCCAGACCCTGCGCGGGCGCAACATGCTGGTGTTGATCGACGGCGTATCGCAGAACGCCACGCGCGACAACTTCCGCCAGCTCAACAGCATCGCCCCGGCCAGCATCGAACGCATCGAAGTGATCTCCGGCGCCAGCAGCATCTACGGTGCCGGTGCTTCAGGCGGCATTATCAACATCATCACCAAGCGCAATCAGGGCCAGGACATTGCCTACAGCAGCAAACTGGGCCTGACCAGCGGTAACAACCTCAACAGAAAAGGCTTCGCCTACGAAGCTTTCCAGAGTGCCACCGGGCGCAAGGATGCGTTGGACTGGTATGTGTCTGCCGACCTGACCCAGCGCAACGATCAGTTCGACGGCAACGGCAACCGCATCCCCCAGGACACCTCCCAGGGCAGCAACATGGATACCGAAACCTATGACCTGCAAGGTCGTTTCGGTTATGAGCTGGATGCCGACAAGAAACTCAGCCTGTCGCTGCAGGACTACAAGGACCAGCAGGACACCGGCTACACCAAAGACCCGAAAAACTCGCAGCAAGCAGTGGCAGTCAAAGGGCTGAAACTCGACGACCAACCCTATACCCATAACCAGGCGGTCAACCTCAACTACACCGACAAAGACTTCTACGGCCAAGGCCTGCAACTGGAAAGCTACTGGCGCCGCGCCGACGCACTGTTCTTTCCGGACCTGTCACGGGGCAAGGCCGGGATCTCCGACAACAACAGTGTGCAGGATGTCTACGGCCTGCGGGCGGCCATCGACACGCCGCTGCCGGCGATCGGAAGCGCCACGGGCAATCTGGTCTGGGGCGCCGACTATGACAATGAACGCTCGCGCCAACGAGGTGATCAATACACGCTAAAGGGGCTGACCTATTCCAAGACCGGCACCACCTACGAGCTGGGCCCGGACATCGAAACCACCACCAAATCGTTGTTCGGGCAGATGTCCTGGGACATCGGTGACTGGACCTTGCGTGGCGGTGTGCGCCGTGAATGGATCGAAAGCGACGTCTCCGACAGCATCGCTTACGGTCAGATTGTCCAG
This sequence comes from Pseudomonas sp. DF5, assembly GCF_058148225.1. Classification (NCBI taxonomy): domain Bacteria; kingdom Pseudomonadati; phylum Pseudomonadota; class Gammaproteobacteria; order Pseudomonadales; family Pseudomonadaceae; genus Pseudomonas; species Pseudomonas sp. DF5. The sequence goes on along the minus strand of NZ_JBYVYM010000011.1, from coordinate 173,840 downwards.
ACCGGCATACGCGCAACGCTGCCCGGTGACACCCTCAAATACGATGCCACGCTGTACAACCTGGGGGTGGTCTATCACCTGAGTGAAAACCAGGACGTCTTCGCCAATTACAGCCAGGGGTTTTCGCTGCCGGATATCCAGCGCTTCATGCGTGATGTCAGCAGCACTTTCGACATCCAGAGTCTCAACGCCCAGGCCATCAAGGTCGACAGCTACGAGTTGGGCTGGCGCGGTAACTGGGACCAGTGGCAGGCCGACGTCACCGTTTACGAAAACACCTCGGACGTGACCCAGTTCTACGATGCCAATGACCGCGTATTGCGCCTGATCAACCAGAAAGAGCGAGTGCGTGGTATCGAAAACAGCCTGACCTACCGCGCGACCGATCACTGGTCGGTGGGTGGCACTTATGCCTGGGCCAAAGGCGAGACCGAGCAGAACGGTAAATGGATCGACCTGCCGGCCACGCGCATCTCACCCGCCAAGACCACACTGTTCGTCGGCTACACCGAAGACGATTACAGCCTGCGCCTGCAAGGTATGCGTTTGGCCAATTACGATGCCGCCGCCAAGGACAACAATGGACGCGAGATCGAAGGCTATACGCTGGTGGACCTGCTCGGCTCCGTGCAATTGCCGGTCGGTCGTCTTGAAGGCGGCGTGTACAACCTGACCAACCGCACGTACCAGAACCTGTTCACCCAGGCCAACGCCAGAGCGCCGTACGCCAATGCCGAAGGCCGCACGCTGAGCATGAGCTACTCGATCGATTGGTAAAAACCCGAGCCGGCTTGCCAGCGATGCGATCTCGCGGCAATCGCCGGCAAGTCGGCTCCAGTGTTACAACCCGCGCAAATCCCGCTCTTCGATCGGCCGGCTCTGGCGCAGGCGCTTGCCGCCCAGCACCACCCAGTCGATCAGTCGGAACAGGCATTCAATGCCGAACGACAGCAGCAACGCGCCGCTCATGCCCCAGATCATCGCTTCCGGTGTCAGCAGGATCTGGTAGCTGTAGCCGTTCCAGGTTTCCTTGCGAATATCCGGGTCGGCCGCCAGCACCACTTGCAGGAAGCGGATGTACCACGGGCCCTGCATGGCCTGGAATTGCTTGTCCAAAGCCAATTGACGGGTGAGCAAAGTGCTCAGGCTGTCGGCGTCACTGCGAAAGATCGGGTCTTCGCTGGCACGGTAATGGGCCACCAGTGCCTGCATGTCGCCCTTGAAAAACTGATTGGCAGTGCCCTGAAAACCGCTCAAACCGCTCTGCGCCTCGATCAGATGCGCCTCGACCCGCTTGGCATAGTCACTGATGAACCCAGGCACCTGGACACCGATCAACAGGCCTGCCGCGAACAACACCAGCCGTAGATAACTGAGCAACATGGGGGGAGAGATCCTTATTCGGTCTTGCCCTGGCTGACGCATTCACCGCGTCGCCAGAGGCTCCATTGGCCCGGTTCGTAGCGGGTCCAGGTTTCGTTTTCGGTCAAGGGTTCGGTGGCGATCACCGTGACCACATCGTTGGGCGTGGTTTCGGCCTGGAAGTCGACGATCACATCGACGTCCTTCAAACGTGCCGGGCCGAACGGGGCACGACGGGTGATTTGCGCCAGTTTGGTCGAGCAGTAGCAGAACAGCCAGTCGCCATCGCTGAGCAAGCAGTTGAACACGCCTTTGCTGCGGTACTCGGCGCAAGCGGCCACCAGGTCCGGCAGCAGTTCTTCGATGTCCACCGGCTCGGGGAACGCAGCACGCACCCGGTTGAGCAAATCGCAGAACGCCGCTTCGCTGTCGGTATCGCCGACGGGGCGGTAGAAACTGGCGGTTGGGTTGAAATCGGCCAACTGGCCGTTGTGGGCGAAACACCAGTTGCGGCCCCACAACTCGCGCACGAACGGATGGGTGTTGGACAGGCACACCTTGCCGACATTGGCCTGGCGGATGTGGCCGATCACCACTTCGCTCTTGATCGGATAGCGCTGCACCAGGTTCGCCACTTCCGACTCGCTGCTCGCCGCCGGGTCCTGAAACAACCGCAGGCCACGGCCTTCATAGAAGGCGATACCCCAACCGTCACGATGCGGCCCGGTACGCCCGCCGCGCTGCATCAGCCCGGTGAAGCTGAACACGATATCGGTCGGGACATTGGCGCTCATGCCCAATAACTCACACATGCTCGGACTCTCGATGAAAGGCAGGGGCACTGTTACAGACGTGGTTCAACCCGCATACGCTGGGGATTGCTCGGCACCGGTGGCCGGCCGTAACGATCATCGCCGGCACCGCCGAACGGTTGCTCCCCTTCAGGCTCGTCGGCCCGCGCCGCAGCCTTGGCGGCCTCCGCCCGGTCCTTGCGAGCCTTGGATGCGCGCTCGATCGGGAAACGGATCGCCACGAGCACCAGGTAAAGACCGAAGGCAATCATGCCGTACATAAACAGATCGGAAATCGCCCGCCAGGCGTTGTTGCCGACCTTGAACAGCAGATCCAGCGCAGTAATGGCAATGGCCGGGGCGACCTTATCCTTCACCGGGTCGATGATGGTCGGACTGAACAGCAACACCGCCACCAGCAGGCGCAACGGCTCACGCAGCCAACGCCACATCCAGCGGGTGATGCGCATCCACACCAACAGGCAGCCCAAAGCGGCAAAGGCGTAGAGGCCCCAGGCGATCAGATAGTCGTTCTCGGTCATGGTGTCCATGGCAAGGCAGGCAAAGAGGCGCTTATAGTAACGACTTTTCGCACTTCAGGCTGCCCCGCCTTCTGCGATCCCCCAATTTCGTACAACGTTCGAGAGTTCTTCATGCCCCTATCCGCCAACGTTTCCGACGCGCCCATTGCCCACAAGGCCGACGGTGATGACCCGTATGCCTGGCTGCAGGAGCGCGACACCGACGCAGTGCTCGATTACCTGAAGGCCGAAAACCGCTATCAAGAGGCGCAAACCGCCGATCAGGCCGGGCTGCGCGAAACGCTGTTCGAAGAAATCAAGAGCCGGATTCTCGAAACCGATCTGTCGTTGCCTTCGCCCTGGGGCCCATACCTATATTACACCCGCACCACCGCCGGCGACGAATACGCCCGTCATTACCGCTGCCCGCGTCCGACCGATGGCAGCCTGCTCATCGACGAAAGCCAGGAACTCCTGCTGCTCGATCCGAACGTGCTGGCCAAGGGCGGTTTCTTTTCCCTGGGCGCATTCAGCATCAGCCCGGACCACCAGCGCCTGGCCTACAGCATCGACTCTTCGGGCGAAGAGATTTACACGCTATTTGTGAAGGAATTATCCAGCGGTCGCGTCAGCGAACTGGAATTCCAGAACTGCGACGGCAGCATGACCTGGGCCAATGACAGCCTGACGCTGTTCTTCGGTGAACTCGACGACACCCATCGCCCGCACAAGCTGTTCCGCTATCGGCTGGACGGCACCGCCGCCGAAGAAGTGTTCCATGAGTCGGACGGCCGATTCTTCCTGCATTGCTATCGCTCAAGCTCTGAACGGCAACTGCTGCTGTCGCTGGGCAGCAAGACCACCAGCGAAGTCTGGGCGCTCGATGCCTCGCTGCCCCATCAGGCCTTCACCTGCCTGGCGCCGCGGGTCGAAGACCATGAGTATGATGTCGACCACGGCAAACTCGACGGCGAGTGGACGTGGCTGATCCGCACCAACCGCGACGGCATCAACTTCGCCCTGTACCAGGCCGCCGACACCGGCGTCGCGCCGACCGAAGCCGACTGGCAGAACCTGATCCCCCACAGCGACACGGTGATGATCGATGGCATGAGCCTGAACGCCGAGGCCATGACCTTGAGCCTGCGTGAAGGCGGCCTGCCGATCATTGAAGTCCGCCCACAAGGCCTGGCGCCGTATCGCGTGCAATTACCGGACGCGGCCTACAGCCTGCATGTGCAGAACAGCCTGGAATTTGTCAGCGACAGAATCCGTCTGCGCTACGAAGCCTTGAACCGTCCGGCGCAAATCCGCCAATTGATCCTGGCCACCGGCGAACAGAAAGTCCTCAAGGAAACCCCGGTGCTCGGCCCGTTCGACGCCGATGCGTACGTCAGCCAGCGGCTTTGGGCGACGGCACCGGACGGGACGCAAGTGCCGATCAGCCTGGTGGTCAAACGCGAATTCCTCGGTAAGCCGACGCCGCTTTATCTGTACGGCTACGGCGCTTACGGCGAAAGCCTCGACCCGTGGTTCTCTCACGCTCGCCTGAGCCTGCTGGATCGCGGCATGGCGTTTGCCATCGCGCATGTTCGCGGCGGCGGTGAGTTGGGCGAAGCCTGGTATCGCGCCGGCAAGCAGGAACACAAGCACAACACCTTCAGCGACTTCATCGCCTGCGCCGAACACCTGATCGCCAACGGCTTCACCACCCCATCGCAGCTGGCAATCAGCGGCGGCAGCGCCGGTGGCCTGCTGATCGGCGCGGTGCTCAACCAGCGGCCGGAACTGTTCGGCGCGGCAATAGCCGAAGTGCCGTTCGTCGACGTGCTCAACACCATGCTCGACCCGGAGTTGCCGCTGACCGTCACCGAATACGACGAATGGGGCAACCCGCAAGAGCCAGACGTCTATGATCGGATCAAGGCCTACGCCCCGTATGAAAACGTCACCGCGCAAGCCTATCCGGCAACGCTGGTGATCGCCGGCTACAACGACAGTCGCGTGCAGTACTGGGAAGCGGCCAAGTGGGTGGCGAAATTGCGCGCGACCAAAACCGACACCAATCCTCTGCTGCTCAAGACTGAATTGGGCGCCGGGCATGGCGGGATGAGCGGTCGTTATCAGGGATTACGTGACGTAGCCCTCGAATACGCATTTGTTTTGAAGGTTTTGGCCATTGCCTGAGGAACTTGGCCCGACGTCCCGGTCTTAACACCAGACGCCGGCCCCCGCCCTCTGTAGGAGCGAGGCTTGCCCGCGAAGGCGGCGTGACAGGCAACATTGATATTGGATGTTATGACCTCTTCGCGGGCAAGCCTCGCTCCTACTGGGGCGCGCCTGGAACAGCAATAAACACAAAAAAAGACCGTGACGACATGTCAGAACCGACCTTACTGAACAAAGAAATTCGCGACTGGCTGATGGACTGCGGCCTGTTCGATCAACTGCTGCCGGCCGACTTCGTGGCGGCTTCAGGTTACTTCAGCATCAGCACCATCGCCGAAGGCGAAGAGATTTTCCGTGAGGGCGATGCCGGCAGTTTCATGTGCATCATCCACACCGGCCAGGTCGCGGTGCAGAAGACCAACAGCGAAGGGCAACGGGTGACCATGGCCACCTTGCGCAGCGGGCGGGCGTTCGGCGAAATGGCCGTGCTCGACGGCGAACGGCGCTCAGCCAGTTGCGTGGCCGCGAGCAACTGCCAGTTGCTCAACCTGGGCAAGGACTCCCTGGAAAAGATGCTCAACGACGCCCCGAAAATCGCCGCCAAGATCATCCGCGCCCTCGCCGTCTCCCTCTCCAAACGCTTGCGCATGGCCGACGGGCAATTGCTCTCGCAGCAGATTTAGACGCTACCCGCCCGGCGTTTTGATTTTCGTCGTGTTCGGCTCAAGGCCTGGCAAGGTCTGGTCCTTGGGCGGGTTGGGCATTTCGATCGGCGGCAACAACGGTGGCCCACCGTTACCGGTCTTGGGCACAGTGGTCGGGGTAATCTGCGGGTACGGCGTCGGCGTGGCAGTGCCGGGCGAACCGGGTATCGGCGTGGGGCCGGTGGGGATGGTTTGCTGCTCCTGGGCCTGCACTGCAGTTATCGAGAGCGCGGCCAGGGCAATGGCCGTTAGAATGGTGCGCTTCATCAATGGCTCCGTTGGCCTTGTGGTCTTTTGCAGGCTACTCCCAACCGCGTTCGTTTGCCTTCTTCCGTCTGTCCATTTCTCCCCAAGAGAGCCCCATGAAACGTTTCGTTCTGCTCGACACCACCCCCATTCCTGAAAACGGCGGTGCCCTGTGCCTGTTCGAATACGGCGAGGACTTCGTCATCAAGATCCAGGGCGGCGACGGCGGGCAGTTGATGAACACCCGCATGCACGGCTCCGAAGATGCCCTGGCGGAAATCCCTTGCCGTAAGGTCGCCGGCCGGCCGAATTCGCGGGTATTGATCGGTGGCCTGGGCATGGGTTTCACCCTCGCCTCGGCGCTCAAGCATTTGGGCAAGACGGCTGAAGTGGTGGTCGCCGAATTGGTGCCCGGCGTGGTGGAGTGGAACCGTGGGCCGTTGGGCGAAAAAGCCGGCAACCCGCTGCTCGACTCGCGTACGGTGATCCGCATGGAAGACGTGGCCAAGGTGCTGCAAGCCGAGCCACAGGGTTTCGACGCAATCATGCTCGACGTCGACAACGGCCCCGAAGGCCTGACCCAGAAGGCCAACAGCTGGCTCTACTCCGCCGGTGGCCTGAGCGCCTGCGCCAAGGCCCTGCGGCCAAAAGGCGTGTTGGCGGTGTGGTCGGCCAGTGCTGACCGGCAGTTCTCCGACAAGCTGAAGAAGGCCGGTTTCAAGGCCGAGGAAGTTCAAGTCTTCGCCCACGGCAACAAAGGCACCCGCCACACCATCTGGATTGCCGAGAAGCTCAAGGGCTAGGCTAAACTTCAGCACATAACCGTCATTAGTCTTTTACAAAGGTGGACCCATGAGTTCGTCAACGCCTCCAACCAACACCTCAAAGTTAGACCGCATCCTCGCCGACAACCAGCGCGACAAGGAAATGGGTTACCGCGACAAGGCCCTGAAGATGTACCCGCACGTGTGCGGCCGCTGCGCCCGTGAGTTCTCCGGCAAACGCTTGAGCGAGCTGACCGTGCACCACCGCGACCACAACCACGACAACAACCCGCAGGACGGTTCGAACTGGGAGCTGTTGTGCCTGTATTGCCATGACAACGAGCATTCGCGTTACACCGATCAGCAGTATTTCGACGAAGGCTCGCTGAGTACGCCGAAGATCGCCAAGGCGACGCATAACCCGTTTGCGGCGTTGGCCGGACTGATGAAGAAAGAAGACTGAAGATCTTCGCCAGCCATGCTGGCCTCTTCGCGGGCAAGCCTCGCTCCTACAGGATTACGCGACTACCGCGTATGACATTGATCCGTAGGAGCGAGCGGTGCGGCGATCCGACTTGCCCGCGAAGGCTATATCCCTGACACCACCAATCTCCAAACTGAACACCCCTCCCCCAATCCCCGTATAATCGCGCTTTTTTCCCGAAGGCACCCCGCTCGTGGCAGACAAACGGTATAGCTGCATTGGTTTGTATAACCCCAAATCACCGGAGAACGTCGGTTCGGTGATGCGCGCCGCCGGTTGCTATGGCGTGGCGTCGGTGTTTTACACCGGCAAGCGCTATGAGCGCGCCGCCGATTTCGTCACCGACACCAAGAAAGTCCACTATGACATTCCGCTGATCGGCATCGACGACCTGAAGAAAATCCTGCCGCTGGGCTGCGTACCGGTCGCCGTGGAACTGGTCGACGGCGCCCGCTCGCTGCCGGAATACACGCACCCGGATCGCGCCCTCTACATCTTCGGTCCCGAAGACGGCTCGCTGGATAAAGAGATCCGCGACTGGTGCGAAGACGTGGTCTATATCCCGACCACCGGCTGCATGAACCTGGCGGCCACGGTCAACGTGGTGCTGTATGACCGCATGGCCAAGGGCAACAACACCCGATCGGGCCCGAAATTCCGCTGATTCACCGCACATCCGATGGAACGAGCCGCCCGCCTCGGCAGTCAGCTTAATTATCCATTCTTGAAGCCTGGAGACAGATCATGAGCGACCTCAAACGCGTAGAGCGCATCGAATCCACCCCGTTCCAGACTCAGCCCGGGCAGAACGTCCAGGGTTGGGAGCGCATCGGTTCCCTGGCCGGTGGCGTGGTGATGGTCGGCAAGGGCCTGAGGCGCGGTGGCGTGTTCGGGTTGATTCAAGTGGCGATTGGCGGCGTGGCGCTGGCGCGGGGTATTACCGGGCACAGTTCGGCGAAAAGCTTTCTGGAGAAGAGCCGTCAGGACATGGTTAACGCTCGGGCCAGGATTGAGCGTGCCGGGGCGGAGTTGAGTCGGTTGAAGGCCAATGCTGAGGCGGCGACCAAAACCGCCACCGTGACCGGGAATGATTCTTTGAAGTCGCCGAAAGCCGGGGTTTGATCCGGAATTTGCGGTGAGGCTCAGGGCCTCTTCGCGGGCAAGCCTCGCTCCTACGGACAATAACGCGATCGCCACAACCTGTAGGAGCGAGGCTTGCCCGCGAAGGCGGTGTTACTGAAGCAACCCGCTATCAAGCACCTTGGAAGACTCGCCAATAACGCTCTCACTGAGCTGAACGAATTCCTTGGTATCGACACTCTCCAAACGCATCGCCCCACGCAATACATCATCCAGCGAACGCTTGTTGCGGGTCTTCAGGCGAATCTCGCGATCCAGTTCCTGTAGCAACACCACCGCTTTGGCCACCTGCGCCGGGTTGATCTGCTCCCCGCGCAAGGTCGTGACCTTCTGGCTGGCCTTGGCCAACTTGCTCTGCAGGCCCTCATACCGCTCATCACTCATGCCGCCCGCTCGGCGCACCAGTTCGATGGCGTAATACTCGGCAAACCCTTCGCTGATCCAATCGCTGCGCTGGCTGTCGTTGATCCGCCCGAACACCTGAGCCAATTCACGCATCAAGGCACTGGTGCCGCTTTCGCTGACCAGCGGCAGGCGGCTATTGAGGTAGATCGACTCCCGCGCGGCGAGGCTGCCACGCCACATCGGGTCATTGGCGCCGACGATCAGCAGTTTGCTGGGGTGACGCGGAAAAACTTCCTGCACTTGCGGCCAGACAAAGGTCAGCAGCGTCAGCACATCCATGCGGCGCATCCCCTGGCCTTGGGGCGAGGCCACGGTGACTTCGGTTTCCCCCAGCCGCGTGCGACGGCTGCCGAGGTTACCGGCGAGCATCCAACCGGTAGGACGGTCGAATAGGCGCGAGACGTTATCGATGCGGAACTTGTTTTTGCCAATCCGCGGCCAGGCGGTTTCGACGCTTTTCCAACCCGTGGGCAATTCGAATTCCAGGCGTGACACCAGCTCGATACCGTCCTGCTGATCGAGTTTGGCCGCGGGCACCAGGTCATCGCCACGCATCAGCGCCCACGTTGGTGTCATGCGCGTGTCGAAGCTGCCGCTCTTGCGCCCATGGCTGATGCGCACGCGGTAGGTCAGGCTGGCCTTGTCGGCGGCCGGGCGCCAGACACCACGGGCCTGCGTGCCCGGTGTGAGCTGCCATTGGCCATCGGCCTTGAAATCGCTGTAGTGACTGCCATCACCCAAATCGAAATCCAGACTGCGCACTGCCGAGCCTTGGGCCAGGGTCAGGCGCATTTCGACCTGATCGCTTTGCGGCAACAGGCGCACGTGATAATCCAGATCGACTTTCTTCGCCGCCCACACGGGCGAACTCAAGGCCAGCAGACCGACAGCCAACGCCCGCAGCACTCCCACCGCCATACACACTCCTATTGTGGCGAGCGAGCTTGCTCGCGCCGGGCTGCGTAGCGGCCCAAAATTCTCGTGATCACCGCCGATTTTGTGAGTGCTGTGCACTGGAGCGCCAGCCCGGTCAAGCGGGAGCAAGCTCCCTCGCCACAAATTAACCCGCGCGAAAAATCAGATGATCTTCCCAATCGTCTTCGGCCACGCTGCCTTCGGCGAGCATGCGCCCGGACTGAGAAATACGTTCGTGATGCACCGCATCACGATCACCGCACACCAGGTGATGCCAGAGCGGCAGGTCCTTGCCTTCGCTGACCAGTCGATAACCGCAGGTTGGCGGCAACCATTTGAACTCGTCGGCCTTGCCCGGCGTGAGCTGGATGCAGTCGGGCACAAAGTCGCGGCGGTTGGGGTAATCGGTGCACTGACAGGTTTTGAGGTCCAGCAGTTTGCAGGCGATGCGCGTGTAGTAGACGGCGTTGTCGTCTTCGTCCTCGAGCTTTTGCAGGCAGCACAGGCCACAACCGTCGCACAGCGATTCCCATTCCTCTTGATCCAGTTGATCGAGGGTTTTGCGTATCCAGAACGGTTCGACTTTGGCGGCCATGGCTCAAGCATCAACATCAGGTGGTGAAAAGGCCGCCAGTCTAGTGCCAAGGCAGCGGCGGGCCAAGCATTGGCGACTGCCGGTATGACGGCACTTGTCAGTTTCTGCTCCACCCAGTAGCTTTGCCAGTCGCAAGGAGCCCTGCCCAAGTGCCATTAACGCTCAACCGCGTTGCATTCAGGTGAACTGCCGGCTCAAGAAATCCTGGCGCTCAGCTCAACTGTACCCGCCGGTTTTTTTACGACGACCCCCACTTTCAAACGTAAAGGAATCTCTTGATGAGTGCTAATCCACGCGTTGCCGATTACGCCATTCACCCTCAGTTCACCGATCGCTGGTCGCCCCGCGCCTTCACCGGCGAAACCATTCCCGAAGAGACCCTGCTGAGCTTCTTCGAAGCCGCCCGCTGGGCGCCATCGGCGTACAACTCGCAGCCTTGGCGGTTTCTCTATGCGCGTCGCGACACGCCGAACTGGGAGCGTTACCTGGGCCTGCTGAACGAGTTCAACCGCAGCTGGGCGCAGCACGCCTCGGCACTGGTGATCGTGATTTCGAAAACCACCTTCGTGGCACCTGGCGCCAGCGAAGAAACCCCGGCGCTGTGGCACACCTTCGACACCGGTTCCGCCTGGGGCCACCTGGCGTTGCAAGCGAGCATCAGCGGCTGGCACACCCACGGCATGGCCGGTTTCGATCAGGAGCTGACCCGCAAGGAACTGAACATTCCCGAGGGCTATGCGCTGCACGCCGCCGTGGCGATCGGCAAGCTGGGCGACAAGGCGACGTTGGCCGAGTACCTGCAAGCGCGCGAAGAGCCAAGCCCGCGTCGTCCGCTGAGCGAGTTGGCGGCCGAGGGTGATTTCACCCTCTAAGCCAAAATGAAGACCTAATGTGGGAGCGGGCTTGCTCGCGAAAGCGGTTCGTCAGTCACCTTGTATAATGACTGACACTGCGCCTTCGCGAGCAAGCCCGCTCCCATTTTGATTAGGGGGTGGATTCAATACCCGCGCGCGAAATCCACTTCCCCACGCAACGCTTCGCCCACCTGATACGCCCGCAGGTTCTCGATAAACAGTTTCACCATCGCCGGTGGAGAGGTCGGTGCCGAACTGTGGCCGGTCAGCAGCAGCCCCCACGCGGTCCAGAATGGATGGCGTTGCGGCAGCGGCTCCTGACGGCAGACGTCGATCACAGCCCCCGCCAGATACCCTTCCTTCAAAGCTTCCACCAGGTCTGCATCGACCACCGCAACGCCGCGCCCGACGTTGATGAACAACCCCGTCGCCTTGAACTGCTTGAACAGCGCGGCGTCATACAGGTCGTGCGTACTCGGGGTGTTCGGCAACAGATTGATCACGTAATCCACCTCACCGACCAGTCGCGGCAAATCGCTCAGCGCACCGACTTCGACAAAGGGCGCCTGCTCCCGGGCGGTGCTGGCGATACCGTATAACTCGACGCCAAACGGCAGCAGAAACTGCGCCACTGTCTGACCGATGTCACCGGTACCGACGATCAACACCTTGCGTCCAGCCAGGCTTTGACCCTGGCGATTGTCCCATTTACGCTCGACCTGGCTGACCAGCCGCGCCAGCACTTCGCGTTCGTGACCGAGCATGTAAGTCAGCACGTATTCAGCCATGACCTGACCGAAAATCCCCACCGCGCGAGTCAGCCGATAGTGCCGTGGCAAGCCATCGGCCAGCAGAGGCGTGATGCCGGCCCAGGTCGATTGCAGCCATGCAGGCAAGTGGCCCTGACGCAACAGCGTCGCCAGCAGGTCCGGCTGGCCGAGCCAGACCTGGCAGTCGGCGGCTTGACGGGCCAGTTCGGCGGAGTCGCCGCTGGTCAGTACTTCCAGGTCAGGCGCTGCCTGACGCAACAATTGGGCATACACAGGGTGGTCGTGTTCAGCAATCAGAACGCGCATGTTTCAAACCTTTCAAAAACAGTGCAGACGGCCGCCGACGGAGGATCACTCCATCGTCACGGCTATCGCCAAAATCATTCCAGTGTTTCATAAAGGCTCTGAGTAGAGCCTGTCTGGCGATTACATCGGGTCGTTGCGGCGCAGCAATTCTTCCGGCAAGTGTTCGATGTATTCGTCTTCGGCCGGAGGCATTTGCAGGTGGTAGCCCTGCTTGTCGAGGTTTTCCAGTACGACAGTAATTTCTTCGCGCGACAGCTTGCGCTCGGGGGTCAACACCATGTCGAAAGCGTGGATGGCTTTGCCGAAAGCCGCCATCAGGGGTTCAGGCACGCGCTCCAGTGCATCACTTTTAAGCACATAGAGGTACATCCCGTTTTTCTTCGAGCTTCGGTAAATCGAGCAAATACGCTTCAAGGCTGTTCTCCGGCGGTGGCCAGGCTGTCGAGCAATGCCTGGCCCATCAATTCGCGGCGCCAGCCACGCAGTGAATCGGGCAATTGATAAGGACCATTGGGGAAGCCGCTCTTGAGCAGCGCTTCCAGGGTTTTCTTGCGCAGCATCAGCTCTGGCGCGATGTTCAGGCGTTCGGCTTCGGCCTGGCCGATGGCACGCAGCTGTTTGACCAGCGCGGCGGCTTCCATCGGCAATGGCTCCGGTACCGCGGGCGGCCATTGATCAGGCGACACACTGCCAGAGCGCTTGATCAGTTCAAGCAGAAATTCACCGTCCTGACGCACGGTGCGCGGGTGCATGTCTTCGATTTTCGCCAATGCGCCGAGGTTGTCCGGCTGGGTGCGCGCCAGCGGCCACAGGGAATGCTCACGGACGATGCGGTTGCGTGGCAGATCGCGGGCACGGGCTTCACGCTCGCGCCAGGCGCAGAGTTCGCGCAACACGGCGAGTTGGGCACGGGACAACTTCCAGGCCAGCTTGGCGTCGCGATAGACCTCGTACGGGTCGACCTCGCGCCGCAGATTGGCGACCAGTTCGGCACCGTCTTCCAGGACCCAGGTGTATTTTTCGTCAGAAAGCTTGGGACGCAGCTGTACGAAAACCTCCGCCAGATGCACGGCATCTTCGGCGGCGTAGCTGATTTGAGTGTCGGACAGTGGACGTTGCAGCCAATCGGACCGGGTCTCGCCCTTGGGCAAGTCGATGCCGAGCACTTCCTGCACCAGCCGCGAGTAGCCCATGGAAAAACCCAGGTTCAAGTAAGCGGCAGCCAGTTGGGTGTCGAACAGCGGTGCCGGCAGGCTGCCGGTCAGACGCAGCAAGACTTCGAGGTCTTCGCTGCACGCATGCACGACCTTGACCACCGCCGGATTTTCCAGCAATGCGGCCAAGGGCTGCCAGTTGTCGATGGTCAGTGGGTCAATCAGGTAAGCGCGTACGCCATCGCCGACCTGCAGCAGGCCTGCGATCGGGTAAAAGGTGTCGACCCGCATGAATTCGGTGTCGAGGGCAACGAATGGCAGCTGCTGCCACTCGGTGCAAAACTGACCGAGGCTATCGTTGTCGCGAATCCAGTGAATATCGATGGCCACACGGCTCTCCCTTGAAGAATGGCGCGCAGTATATATCGCCCCCAGCGATTTCCGCGCATCCACTGAACAAGAGCTTTAGCGAAAATACCTGCCGGACAGCAAGAATTGTCTGACGGGAGGAGACTAGCTGTCCTTACGCAACACGTAGACCCGCATCTGCGCGCAACCCGGCACCAAGTCCTGATGACTGAGCAAGCAGAAACCCGCTTGCCTGAACTCGGCCTCAAGCTCGGCCTTACTGGTCTGTGGCTGGGCCTGTGCCCCCTCCACGTCCGATCGCCCGAACTTGAAACGCCCATCAACCCGCACCGCCACAATCACCGTATCGCGACTGACCCGATGGAACTCGCCCAACATGGCCAACCGATGCTCGGAACAGTCGATGCGCTGAAACAGTTGCAGGCAAAAAATGCAGTCAACCGCATTCGCCGACAAGCCGATGGTGAAGGCTGAACTCTGAAAGGTCTTGATCCGTTTCAGCAGGCTCTGCGGATGGTGGGTACGAGCATGATCGAGCATGTCCTGAGACGGGTCGGCCGCGAGGATCACCCGGTTCGCATGCTCGGCCAGCACCGGCCAGAAACGCCCCGCACCGCAGGCCACATCAAGAATCAATCCCGGCTCGCCGGCGACCTGCAGCGCATTGCGCACCAATCGTTCTTCGCGCCAGAACGTCAAACGCTCCGCCAGGCCACGCGGTCGCGGCTGATGACAGACGCGGGCGTGTTCCTGATCGTAGCGCCGGGCGAACTCAAGTTCGAAGGCGGATGGGGGCTGCGCGGACATGTGTAATGGCTCTTGTTGGATGTTCCAGGCGCCGCAGATTAGCGGTCGTTACGTGAAAAAAAGGTCGTATCACTCATTTTTTGGCCAGCACACCGTCGATCATTGCGCCGCGGCATCCGGCGAACATATCCAGATCCGGGTTGTAGGTCTTGCTGTTGACCTCCAGCAGACCGAGCATCGAATGGAACAGGTTGTCCTGGCTCAAGGGCTTTTCACGACTCAGTTGCAGGCAATGGGTGTCCACCGAGAACGACTTTTGATAGCTGTCGGAGAACCACGCCATCATCGCTACATGCTTCTGTTGTTCCGGTGCGAGCATGTAAGGCGTGCCATGCAGGAACAGGTTGTATTCGCCCAGCGACTCACCGTGGTCCGACAGATACAGCATCGCTGTATCGACTTTGCTCTGGTTGCTGCGCAACAGATCGATCAGCGTCGACAGCACGTGGTCGGTATACACCAGCGTATTGTCGTAGCCATTAACGATGCTTTCGCGGCTGCAATTGTTCAGGGCATTGCTTTCACACACGGGTGTGAAGTGTTCGTATTCTTTCGGATAACGCTTGAAGTATTCCGGACCGTGACTGCCCATTTGGTGCAGCACCAGCACCGTGTCTTTATCCAGCGTGTCGATGAAGTGCTGCATACCTTGCAGGAGAATTTCATCGCGGCACTCGCTGTTGGCGCACAGTACCGGGTCTTTCAGGTTACTCACGTCGTCGACAGTGACCCGATCGCAGGTGCCTTTGCAGCCCGACTGGTTATCGCGCCAGATCACCTCGAGACCGGCACGCTTGAGCACGTCCAGCAGGCCTTCCTGGTTCTTCGCCTTGCTGGCGTCGTAATCCTTGCGGCCCATGTTGGAGAACATGCAGGGCACCGACACCGCCGTTTCCGTGCCGCACGAATGCACATCGGTGAAGGCAATCAGGCCGGATTCCTTACTCAGTTTCGGCGTGGTGTCGCGGTCATAACCCAGGATGCCGAAGTTCTCGGCCCGGGCACTTTCGCCCACTACCAGTACCGTCAGGGATTTACGGTCGTGGGCCTGCCAGGCCGGTTTTTTCTGGGCATCTTCACCCAGTTTGGCGAAAGGTTGCCGTGCAGACACCACTTGCTCACGCAGATAACCGAACGAGGCACCGATGTAGTTGCTCGGCACCACCATCAGGCGCAATTCATGGTGATTGCGAAACAACGACGACAAGCCTTGATAGTTGACCAATGCGACACCGCCGATCACCGCAACCGAGGCGACGCTCACCAGCACTTTACTTAATAACTCACGGTGCCAGCGACGGTAGTTAACCGGGATTTTCCACAACAACCACGACGGCAAGACGCCGAGCAGCACGATATAAACAAATAGTTTTGGCGAGAGTAAATCACGTACTTCCGTCGCGTTGGTTTCGGCGAAGTTGCGCAACATACCGGCGTCGATCAGCACGCCATATTGGCTCATGAAATACGCCACACCGGCACTGATCAGAAAGATCAGCGTCAACAGCGGTTTCATCACGGGCCGGAATGCCAGCAAGGTCAGCACAATGTTGAAGGCCGTCAGAATCATCACCCCGAACGCGACACGCATGACGATGCCTTGACCGTCTGCAGCGGTGATATCGAAGAGGTGTTGCCAGAGAACTAAATTGAACCCTGCCAATAGAAAAGCACTGGAAACCAACGTCACCCATTCGGGGCGCACGGCTTTGAACTTCAACATGTGATCGGCTGTTCCTGAAAAGAAGTGCCCGCGGCAAATGTGAAAATTTCATTGACCGAGAGGCCAAACATCTTAAGCAGCCAACCATCAATATTTCGTGAAAAAGAAGCCAACGAATAGTTGGCTCATGGCATTTGGCCAGAACTTGCAACAGTGGAGATCCGCTTCAGGCCTGATGCAGATACCAGCGCCAGTCCTGCTCACCGACTTCGCCCATGAATTGCCGGTATTCGGCTCTTTTAACCGCCAGATAGACGCCAAGAAACTCATTGCCGAAGGCTTCCCGGGCCCAATTCGAACCTTCCAGCGCTCGCAATGTGGTCAACCAGTCGGTCGGCAACAATTGCGTGGCCTGGGCATAACCGTTGCCCTCCACCGGCGCACCGGGGTCAAGTTGCTCGCGGATGCCGCGATGAATACCTGCCAGGATCGCTGCGGCCGCAAGGTATGGGTTGGCGTCGGCACCACAGATGCGGTGCTCGATATGCCGGGAAAATGCCGGCCCGCCGGGCACTCGCAAACTCACGGTGCGGTTGTCCACGCCCCAGGTAGCCGCCAGAGGGGCGTAGCTGTTGGTCTGGAAACGGCGGTACGAGTTGGCGTTCGGACAGAACAACAGCAACGCATCGAGCAATGTGGTGAGCATTCCGCCGACCGCGTGTTTGAGCAACGGCGTGCCGTCCGGGGCTTCGCTGGCGAACAGGTTATTGCCGTCCTTGTCCGCCAGGCTGACATGCATGTGCATGCCGGTGCCAGCCAAGTCATCGAACGGCTTGGCCATGAAACATGCCGTCATACCGTGCTTGTGCGCCACGCCCTTGACCAGCCGCTTGTAGCGCACGGCTTCGTCCATCGCCTGCAAAGCGTCGGTGCGGTGTTCGAGGGTGATTTCCACCTGCCCCGGCGCGTATTCGGAAATCGCCGTGCGTGCCGGAATGCCCTGGAGCTTGCAGGCGCTGTAGAGGTCGGCCAGAAATGGTTCGATTTGTTCCAGTTCACGCAAGCCGTAGACCTGAGTCCCGCGTGGCCGCCCGCCATCGACATCCCGTGCCGGCTGCGGCCGACCGTTGCCGTCGCGCTGCTGATCCAGCAGATAGAACTCCAGCTCCGCCGCCATCACCGGGTAATAACCGTCGGCCTGCAAGCCTTCGATAACCTTGGCCAGCAGATGCCGTGGGTCGGCGATGGTCGCGGGCATGCCCTCTTGCGGATGCATGCTGACCTGCACCGCCGCCGTGGGAATCAGTCGCCACGGCATGCGCTGCAAACTGCCGCTGACGGGATAAGCACGGCAATCGATATCACCGACGTCCCAGACCAGACCGGAGTTTTCCACGTCATCGCCATTGATGGTCAGGCCCAGGATGGTACTCGGCAGCGGTCGACCGCTTTCGTACACCGCCAGCAATTCATCGCGATGCAGCAATTTGCCTCGTGGCACACCGTTGTTGTCGAGGATGAACAGCTCGAACATCTCGATATCCGGGTTCTGCTCAAGAAAGGTCAGGGCTTGCTCTTTGGTAGCGAAGGATGTCTTGGCACAGCTCATGGGAATTCTCGTCTATCCGCGTCAGGCAAACGCACAGGCGCCGCCGGTTTGATCCCGGCGCATGGCGCGGGACCTGTCAGAACAATCAACGGGAGATGCAAGAATCCGGTGGGCGCGCGTGACGGCAGTGCCACAAGGCCCAGAAGGCGAGTTCGGAAGGGAGTGCGACTGGACAACCGTCCATAGAGAAGACCGCAGTAAACAGATGCGCAGCAGCGTCACACGGGCGGTTAAGCCGTTAAATCGGGATTTGAAGAACCTTGGGTTTGGATTGGCTAAACATTCACCGAAACCCTCAAGCGAACACAATCAGCCAAACACTACATCCCCCTGTGGGAGCAAGCCCCACATTGGATCTGCGTTGCATCACCATTATTTAATTTTTAAATACTGCTCCGGACTTTCTGATTTGCCGGCTCTGGCCCCCGCGCGCCTAATCGGCTCCTTGTTCCTGAAGGTCCGATCATGGAAAACGTTCACGCAACCTCCCGCCCTGCCCTCTGGCTGATGCTCAGCATCATTCTTGTCGCCCTGAACCTGCGTCCGTCCATGGCCGCTGTCGGCCCTTTGCTGTCAGCGATCCGCAGTGACATCCCGCTGAGTTTCAGCCTGGCCTCGCTGTTGACCATGCTGCCCGTCATGGCCATGGGACTGGCGATGTTCTTCGGTATCGGCATCAGTCAGCGCCTGGGCGAGCAGCGCACCGTGGTGCTGTCGCTGATAATTATCGGCCTGGCCACAGTATCGCGGTTGTTCCTTGATTCAGCGGCGGAATTGATCCTGAGCGCCGTGTTGGCCGGCGTCGGCATAGCGCTGATTCAGGCGCTGATGCCCGCCCTGATCAAGTCCCGTTTCAGCGACAACGTTTCCGTGTGCATGGGTCTCTACGTGACGTCGATCATGGCCGGAGCGGCAATTGCGGCGTCATTCGCGCCGTTGGTGATGACCCGCACCGGCAGTTGGCGAGTGGGGTTGGCGATCTGGTCGGTACTGGCGCTGACGGCATTGCTGTTCTGGCGCGCTCAACGCTCGGGGATGCCAGCATTGGGGGAGAAATCGTCCCGCAAAGAATCCTTTTTCAGCAATTCCCGCGCCTGGTTACTCGCGATCTTCTTCGGCCTGGGCACGGCGTCCTACACCTGTGTGCTGGCCTGGCTGGCGCCGTACTACGTGGAAAAAGGCTGGAGCGAGCAACAGGCCGGCTTGTTGCTGGGCTTTTTGACGGCCATGGAAGTGTTGTCGGGGTTGCTGACACCCGCCATCGCCAACCGCAGCCGTGACCGGCGCCTGGTGCTAGTGGTGTTGCTGGCACTGATCATGGCCGGTTTTTGCGGGCTGATTCTGAGCCCGCAACACCTGAGCCTGCTGTGGCCGTGCCTGCTGGGACTGGGCATCGGCGGGCTGTTCCCGATGAGCCTGATCGTGTCGCTGGACCATCTGGACAATCCCCAACGTGCGGGCGGGTTGACCGCCTTCGTGCAGGGCATCGGTTACCTGATCGCCGGCCTCTCGCCGCTGATCGCCGGGATGATTCGCGATCAACTGGGGAGTTTCGAATGGGCCTGGTGGTCACTGATGGGCGTCATGGCACTGATGATTCTGATGGTTCTGCGCTTCGATCCGCAGCATTACGCCAAACACATTCATTAACCCGGAACCCCATCATGAAACGCACAGGTTTTGCTGCCGCTCACGTCGGCATGTTGCTATGGGCACTGTTGATTGCCGTCTCGTTTTCCGCGGCAGCCCAGGTCAGCCAGGCCATCGACCCGATTCTGCTGACCGGGTTGCGCTTGCTGTGTTGCGCCCTGGTGTTTTTGCCCTTGTTGCTGTTCAAGGGCGATACCGCCATGACCGCCCGCGGCCTACTCGGTCATGCCGTGCTCGGTATGCTGCTGGCGCTGTACTTCGGTTCGCTGTTCGAAGCATTGCGCTACACCTCGGCGGTGAATACCGGGACGATGTTCACTCTGGTGCCGTTGCTGACGCTGCTGTTCGAAGCCATCCTGACACCCGACAGCCGCCTGAAACAACGCGTGTTACCCATGCTGGTTGCCGCGGCCGGCGCCGTGCTGCTGGTATTGAAAGGCGCAGGCCCCGGCGAACTGCCGTCGCTGTATGCGGTATCGGTGTATGCGGTCGGTTGCCTGGCAATGGCGCTCTACTCGCCCCTGAGTCAACGGCTCAAGGCCAATAGCCTCAAGGGGCGCGGCCCGGTGGGCATGACTTTCTGGAACATGCTGTTCGGCGCACTGTTTCTATTGGCGTTTTGTGGATTCAGCGGCGGCTGGCGTTCGGCGTCGTTGCTGAGCGCGAGCGATCTCTGGTGGCTGATCTACCTGGCCCTGTTTGCCACGCTAGCGACTTTCTGGCTGCTGCATCGAGCCATTGGCGTGATCGCCCCTTCCTCAGTCATTTCCTACATCTACCTGAGCACCCTGTTCATCACACTGTTCCACTGGTTGTGGCTACACCAGTCGCCACGCGCCCTGGAAATCATCGGCGCGTTGCTGGTGGGCGTCGGCATGTTGACGCTGTTAATATCCAGCCGCGACGCGATGCCTGTACAGCAATCAGCGCTGAAGGCCCCTGACCATGTTTCGGGTGATTGAATTCACAGGTCGTGTTCATAACACTATCTGTCCCACAACTGACCATGAAAAATCCTACAAGGCATTCTCTTGGCACTATCGTTCCGTTAGGATCGTTCGCACACGTTTGCGCACAGTCGGCGCAAGGAGCACAGCGAGACAGAACGGATGCTGAACAGTAACTTGCTTAGAAAGCTCGATATGCAAGACCTCATGGTGTTTGTCGCCGTGTATGAGCAAAGCAGCGTCACCGGTGTGTCGGAGGCGCTCTGCGTCAGCCAGTCCACCGTGAGTTACTGCCTGAAGAAACTGCGTACCAGTTTCGAAGACGAGTTATTCATCAATACCCGCACGGGTATGCGCCCCACCTACAAAGCCAGCACCATGTATACCCATGTGCTGAAGATTCTCGAAAGCATCAACCTGTGTCACGCCGGGACACCGACGTTCGATCCAACCTTGCAACCGGTCACCTTCAATATCTGTGCGCCGGAATACTTCGAGCAGTTGATCCTGCCGCGCCTGTTGAAGAGCTTCGATTTCGCCGACTTGCCCGTGATGGTCAACATGCACAAGTTCGAAACCGACATCCCGGCCGAAGAACTGCGCGACGGCAGCCTCGACCTGGTGATCTGTTTCGGCCCGAACTTTCATCGAAGCCACACCGACTTCAACTCCAGACGGCTACTGGAGGACGATCTGGTCTGCGTCTTCGACAAACGCGCCACGCCGCTGGAGCCGCGCTTGAGCCTGCAAGCGTTCACTGAACGTCGGCATGTGTTCCCGACGCCCTGGACGTCCACCACCAATATGGTTGATGGCTGGCTGGCTCAACAGGCCCATAAACGGCAGATTGTCGCGCGCTCCAATAGCTACAGCGCGGCGCTGAAGATGATCACCGGCACCGACTTCATCCTGACCTTGCCCCGGCGTATCCAGCAATTGCTGGCCAACGAGGCGATCTTCAATCACTGCGAGGCGCCCAATGGCTTACCGGGCTTCACCCTGGACATGCAGTGGAGTCAAAGCGTCGACCAGGACAGCGCCAATACCTGGTTGCGCGAGCAAGTGATCAAGGCCTGCGCCGAGCAGGAAATGGCCTGAAACTCAGAGGCCGATGGCAGTCTTGGTGTAGGACTCTCGATCGATGTCGATGATTTCCACACATAGCTGGACCTCAACACCGACCGGCCATTCGCACACATCCTGCACCACCGCCAGCAGGCTGTCTGATAACTGCTTCTTGATCTGCGGCGAGCGACCGCTCAACAACGACAGCTTTACATGCATGAACGCCCGCTCGCCCGGTGCGGTACCCACCCTGAAAGTCTCGACCTTCACCGCACGAGCCTTGATGTCGAACTCTTCAAACTGCCCCGAAGCGACCAGCGCGTTGTTGAGTCGCATCAATGCCACATCGGCATTCAGTTCGGACAGGTTGGCGGTGTATTCCATGTGCAGGTGGGGCATGACGGGGTTCCTGAGGATTGGCAGAAAGATCGTAGATATAACACCGCCCTGCTCACTCTGTCAGCGGAAGGATCGGACGTTCACTCATGAACGCCTCCAGGCGCGAGCGCAGCCAGCGTTCAGCCGGATCGCTGTCGACATGGCTGAGCCAGACCATGGACAGGTCCAGGGTCGGCGTCTTGAACGGAAACGGCTCTTTGAATAGTTGGCCTGACGCGGCCATCGCCTCCGCCGTGTAATCCGGCAGGCTGGCGATCAGGTCGGTGCCGGCGAGCAAGGCCGGCAATGAACTGTATTGCGGGACGGAGAGCACGACGTGGCGCGTACGGCCGATCTCCGCCAGCCATTCATCGGCGTAGCCGCTGACGTTGGCAGTGTGGGACACCAACACATGCGGCCGCGCGCAATATTCATCGAGGGTCAACGGCGTATCCGACGCATCTGCACGCAAAATACTGGGCTGGATATGACGCAACAATTTGCGCTTGGCGTTGGCCGGCAGACCGCGCGTCTGGCTGATACCAACGGTGATATCGCCAGACGCCAGCAAGTCGGGAATGCGCCAGTAGTCGACATGCTGGACCACGAACACCACCTTCGGCGCCTCCTGGCGCAAGGCGCGCAGCAACGGTGGCAACAGGCCGAACTCGACATCGTCCGACAGCCCGATGCGAAACGTCATGGTGCTGCTGAGCGGATCGAAATCGTGGGTCAGGCTCAAGGCCACCGACAGCGAATCCAGTGCCGGCGACAGGTGTTGAATGATTTCCTCGGCCCGCGCTGTTGGCTCCATGCGATGACCAACCCGAATGAACAACGGATCGTTGAACATCGTCCGCAAGCGGTTCAGCGCCGCACTGATGGTCGGCTGACCGAGGAACAGCTTCTCCGCCACCCGCGTGACGTTGCGTTCGAGCATCAATGTCTCGAACACCACCATCAGGTTGATGTCGGCCTTGCGTAGTTCGTTGCGATTCATCCGTTGCACCCCGGTCCCCATGACTGGGTGACAGTTTAGGGAGGTGTCGCAATCGGCGTCTATGCAGGTTGGCAAACGACCCGATCCATAAAAACCAGGGGCACTCACAACTCAAGAGCGCCCGGCTGAAACGAAGCTGCTCTGACTGAGCAGCTTCACCGCCTTTACCCTATATCTCCTTGACCGGAGTCTGCTCTTGAGTCCCTTTGATCAAACTGATGGCATGCACGCAATCAGACTTATTGACGTAAGCCTCTCCACTGGCAATCGTTTCATGATTCCCCGCCCGCAAACGCCAGCGCCATTGGCCCTTGCCGGTCTGTGAGGTGCCACGGGTTTGCCTGTAAATCTCAAAGTACATTGATCGCTCCTTGCGATGGCTGATTACGACAGATCAGTGATCTGCGAAACCAGAGTAGATGAGGAATTTTTGCGGCAAAGTCTTTCAATGTCAGGGGATATTTCGAAGGAAAAACCTTGATTGCCGAAACGATCAATGAATACGGGGGGCGGTAATTAGAACGACTTGGTGGAGTTACTTTTCCTGTGGACGGACATATCTTTCTTACGCCGTTGTGCTGAGTTTTCCGACATCAAAAACTCCGGAGAAAAGCAGGACGGATACGCAAATGGCCAAATGAAAAAAGCGGCGCAAACGAAAAAGCCCCCGTAATCATCAATGATTACGGGGGCTTCGTCTTGTTCAATAATGGCGGAGAGATAGGGATTCGAACCCTAGGTACCGGTGAAGGTACAACGGATTTCGAATCCGTCCCATTCGGCCACTCTGGCATCTCTCCAACGGCGCGCATCATAACAGCACAATCGCTGGAAGCGAACCCCCTTTAGCGATTTTTTTCCGTGCTATCAGATGCTTGCGTCGATTAAAGCGGTACGCCTAGACGGTTGGCGACTTCTTCGTAGGCTTCGATGACGTCACCGAGGCCCTGACGGAAGCGGTCCTTGTCCATTTTCTTCTTGGTGGCCTTGTCCCACAGACGGCAGCCGTCCGGGCTGAATTCGTCGCCCAGAACGATGGAGCCGTCGGAGAACACGCCAAATTCGAGTTTGAAGTCGACCAGCAGCAGGCCGGCGTCGTCGAACAGTTTGCTCAGGACTTCGTTGACCTTGAGCGACAGTTCTTTCATGCGAACCAGTTGCTCGGCGGTGCCCCAACCGAATGCCACGACGTGGGATTCGTTGATGAACGGATCGCCCTTGGCATCGTCCTTCAGGAACAGTTCGAAGGTGTAAGGGTTGAGCTTCATGCCCTCTTCAACACCCAGGCGCTTGACCAGGCTGCCGGCGGCGTAGTTACGCACGACGCATTCGACCGGGATCATGTCGAGTTTTTTCACCAGGCATTCGTTGTCGCCCAGCAGTTTGTCGAATTGAGTCGGCACGCCGGCTGCTTCGAGTTTCTGCATGATGAAGGCGTTGAACTTGTTGTTCACCATGCCTTTGCGGTCGAGCTGCTCGATACGCTTGCCGTCGAACGCCGAGGTGTCGTTGCGAAACAGCAGGATCAAGCGGTCAGCGTCGTCGGTCTTGTAAACCGATTTGGCTTTGCCGCGGTAGAGTTCTTCACGTTTTTCCATGATGGGCTCCGCTTGCTAAGTAGGTGGGCTAGGCGATGTGTCGCCAGTCGAGCCCTGAATCTTGATCGGCCAGTTGCAGCCAGTCCGGGTCGCACCCGAGGGTGTCGACAAAACATTGCCGGGCCAGCTGCGGCAGGTTGTTCTTGCTGCTCAGATGGGCCAGGACCAGGTGTTGCAGGCCTTGCCAGCCCAACTCGGCCACCAGGAATGCCGCCTGATGGTTGTTCAAATGTCCCAATTCACCGCCCACCCGTTGCTTGAGAAAATACGGGTAGTGACCGCGAGCCAGCATGTCACGGCAATGGTTGGCCTCGATCATCAACGCATCGAGGTCCCGATAGCCATCCAGCACCTTGTCGCAGTATGAGCCCAGGTCGGTCAACAGGCCGAAACGCCGCTGACCGTCGCTGAAAACATACTGCGTCGGCTCCTGTGCATCATGGGCCACGGCAATGACGCCGATGCTCAGAGGGCCGATTTGCAGTTGCTCGCCGCCAGCCAGAAAGCCTGCGGGTTCAATCGGTTTGCGCATCCCGCGCAGGGTCCCGCGACTGAGGTAGACAGGCAGATTGTAGCGCCGAGACAGCAAACCCACGCCATGCACATGATCGGCATGTTCGTGGGTCACAAGTATCGCGCTCAACTGCGCCGGGTTCACACCCAGGCGCAGCAGGCGTTTTTCAGTTTCCCGCAGGGAGAAACCACAATCTACCAATACGTACGTGTCATCGCTGGCTACCAGCGTGCCGTTCCCTTGGCTACCGCTGCCGAGAACGGCAAAACGCATGTGATCAGCCCAGATTGTCCTGAATCACGGTCAACACTTTGCGCGCCACGTCTGCTGGCGCCACGGTGTTGATGTTTTTCTCGACGGTGACTTGGACGTTCTCGCCGACCTTGCTCAGGCGAACCTGATAACGCTCGGCGCGGGCTTCAACTTCTTCCTTGTTCGGCTTGCTGCCGAACAGGCTGCCGAAGAAACCTGGCTGCTCATCCTTCTTCTCGGCCTTTTCGGCGAGGTTGATGTAGTACAGGCCCAGGCTGCGATTGATGTCTTCAACGCGCCATTCGCCCTGTTCCAGCGCACGACCGACGCTCGACCAGGCACGATCCAGGTCGGTACCGACGTTGAGCACCGGGTTGCCGCTGCCGTCTTCAGTCAGGCTGACACGGCTTGGCGTATCGAAATCACGCGAAGCCAGCATCGAGACCGAACCGCCCTTCTCCGAAGTGCGGCTCATGCTCGCGAGCATGTCGTCGACCAATGCTGCGTCCAGGCCGGTATTGACCGAACGATTGGTGAAATCGACGTTGGCGGTGCTGCCGGCAGGGCGCTCGGCGCTGACCACGTAGACTTCACTGGTGTTGCGTTGCACGCCCGGCTCGATACGCACCCGCACGCGGGTTTCGCTGTCGGCGCCGACACCGGCTGCGCTCAGGCGCTTGGCCATGGCTGCGGACAGTTCGTCGGAATGCTGCCAGGTAGTCGTGAACTCACCGGTTTGCGGGCGCTGTTCGTCCAGACGGAAACCGTTGTCCTGGAAGAACTGCACGGCCACTGGCCAGACTTCGGCCGGTGGGTTCTGAGCCATGATCCAACGCGAATCGCCGCTCTTCTGCAAGGAGTAGGCGCTGATATCAGCCGCTGCCGACAGCGGCTGCGGACGAGGCACGACATATTCGCCCTTGGCTGTATCGTCGGCCACATTGCGCGGGATCGGCAACAGTGGATCCAGACGCTTGGAGGTGCTGACGTTCGGTGGCAGTTGCATCGGTGCAGTCTGTTGCGCTTCCAGGTAATCGCTACCACGGTCACGGAAGTAACCTTCCGGGCCCCAGATCCATCCGCAGCCACTGGTGCTGGAGATAATCAAGGCAAGTGCGGAAAGTCCGGCCATTCGCTTCATGCGTAGTACTTCCTCAATTAAACCAGGACGCCGGACTGGCGCATGGCCTGCCGCAGCGGTTCGTGACAGGCAGCACTGAGCCAGGTGAGCGGCAGACGGATACCGTCCGGCATCAAGCCCATTTCATGCAGCGCCCATTTCACGGGGATAGGATTGGATTCGATAAACAGGGTTTTATTGAGCGGCATCAGCTTTTCGTGGATCGCACGGGCCTTGACGGCATCGCCGGCCATTGCAGCGGCGCACAGCTCGCTCATGGCGCGTGGCGCAACGTTGGCGGTTACCGAAATATTGCCCTTGCCGCCAAGCAGCATCAGCTCGACCGCGGTCGCATCGTCACCGGAATAGACCAGGAAGTCGCTGCTCACGCCGGCCAGGATGTCCTTGGCGCGCTGCAGGTCACCCGTGGCTTCCTTGATGCCGATGATGTTCTTCACGGTCGACAGGCGGATTACCGTCTCTGCCTGCATGTCGCACGCGGTACGACCCGGCACGTTGTAAAGAATCTGCGGGATATCGACCGCTTCGGCGATGGCGCGGAAGTGCAGGTACAGGCCTTCTTGCGTCGGCTTGTTGTAATAAGGGGTTACCAGCAGGCACGCATCGGCGCCAGCGTTCTTCGCGTTGGTCGTCAGTTCGATCGCTTCGCGCGTCGAATTGGCGCCCGTACCGGCGATCACCGGAATACGCCCTGCAACCTGGGCAACCACACGACGAATCACTTCGATGTGCTCGTTCACGTCAAGCGTGGCCGACTCACCCGTAGTGCCGACCGCCACGATGGCGTTGGTGCCCTCTTGCAGGTGGAAGTCCACCAGTTTGCTCAGGCTGTCCCAGTCGAGACGACCCTGTGCATCCATGGGTGTGACCAGTGCCACCATACTGCCCGCAATCATGCAACCGCTCCTGCCGGAAAAAGAGAGCGGTAATGGTACTGGCGCCAAGATGCTTGTACAAGCGAAGTACTGCGCTGCCGCCATTCCCCTTGGCGCTGCTTTTCGCTACCCTTCAGACTTTGATCGGTACTGATCAGCTCGTACGCCGGGTTCCAGCCTCCATTTTCGGCATCACAAGCCCCGATCCAGCGTTGCCACCCCTCGCTCTTGCCACACTGGAGCACGTTGCAACCTTCGGCTGGGGGTTTGTGAATTCGCATCCGCAGGCTCGTCCCCGGTAAAAAAGGCTCATAAACAGTATCGACCGCTCATCGCTTTAGGAATGCTGCATGTCCACCCCCACAGTTCGCGAACAATTCCTTGTCATCAGTGCCCTCGGCGCCAACCCCATGGAGCTGACTAACGTCCTGTGCCGCGCCAGCCATGAAAACCGCTGCGCCGTGGTCACCTCTCGCCTGACGCGTCATGGCGAATGCAGCGCGCTGATCCTCGAGATCTCCGGCAGCTGGGACGCCCTGGCGCGCCTCGAGGGCAGCCTGCCAGCACTGGCCAAACGGCACGCCTTCACCGTCAACGTGGTGCGTAGCGCAGCCCTGGAGAACCGCCCCCAGGCCCTGCCATACGTCGCCTACGTCAGCTCGGCCTACCGCCCGGACATCATCAATGAGCTGTGCCAGTTCTTCATGGACCACAATGTCGAGCTGGAGAACCTGACCTGCGACACCTATCAGGCTCCGCAGACTGGCGGCACCATGCTCAACGCCACGTTCACCGTAACCTTGCCGGCCGGCACCCAGATCAGCTGGCTGCGGGACCAGTTCCTGGATTTCGCCGACGCCATGAACCTGGACGCACTGATTGAACCGTGGCGCCCACAAAACCCAATGTAAGGAAGCTTTCATGGCCGTAGCCATCGACCAACCGGTTGCCGACTTCGAAGCGCCCGCCACCAGCGGGCAGACCGTCAGCCTCGCGGGCCTTAAAGGCAAGCAAGTGGTGATTTACTTCTACCCGAAGGACAGCACGCCGGGCTGCACCACCGAAGGCCAGGGTTTTCGCGACCAGTACGCAGCGTTCAAGGCGGCCAACACCGAGGTGTTCGGTATATCTCGCGACAGCCTGAAGTCTCATGAGAACTTCAAGTGCAAGCAGGAGTTTCCCTTCGAGCTGATCAGCGACAAGGACGAAGCCATCTGTCAGCTGTTCGACGTGATCAAGCTGAAAAAGCTCTACGGCAAGGAATATATGGGTGTTGATCGCAGCACGTTCCTGATCGACAAGAACGGCGTGCTGCGTCAGGAATGGCGCGGCGTGAAGGTGCCGGGGCATGTGGATGCGGTTTTGGCTGCTGCTCAGGCCCTCGATAAAGCCTGATTCATCTAGTGCCC
This sequence comes from Pseudomonas sp. DF5, assembly GCF_058148225.1. NCBI lineage: Bacteria > Pseudomonadati > Pseudomonadota > Gammaproteobacteria > Pseudomonadales > Pseudomonadaceae > Pseudomonas > Pseudomonas sp. DF5. Next base: position 145,383 of record NZ_JBYVYM010000011.1, on the reverse strand, counting down.
GCCCGGACGTCATCGCGAGCAGGCTCGCTCCCACAGGTTTGCGCAAATCCTGTGGGAACGGACGCGAAGAGACCAGCAACTTCGCCGCATAACCAGCACTGACCGTTAAAGCAGCGGCGCCACCTCCGGCTCCTTGCGCGGCCAGGCATCCAGCACGGCTTTGAACAGCGTTGCCAGGGGAATCGCAAAGAATACGCCCCAGAAGCCCCACAACCCGCCAAACAGCAGCACCGCGCAGATGATCGCCACCGGATGAAGATTGACCGCTTCCGAGAACAGCAGCGGCACCAGCACATTGCCGTCCAGCGTCTGAATGATCCCGTAGACCGCCATCAAATAGATGAACTGATCGCTCCAGCCCCACTGGAACAGTGCAATCAACAGCACCGGCACGGTCACCACCACCGCCCCCACGTAAGGCACCACCACTGAAACACCCACCAGCAACGCCAGCAACGCTGCGTAATTGAGTCCCAGCGCCACGAAAGCGATGTAAGTCACGCCCCCGCAAATGAAGATTTCGATGACCTTGCCGCGAATGTAGTTGGCAATCTGCCGGTTCATTTCCTGAGCGACCCGGGTGATCAGCGCTCGCTCCCGAGGCAGGTAACCACGAACCCACTGACCGATCATCTCCCGGTCCTTGAGGAAGAAGAATACCAGGATCGGCACCAGCACCAGATAGATCATGATGTTCACCAGCAGCGGCAGGCTCGACAACGAGAATGTCAGCGCCCACTGACCGAATTTGCCGATCTCGCCCCGCGCCACTTCGATCGCCTGCAGCACTTGCTCGTCCGACACCAGATGCGGATAACGCTCAGGCAGCAATAACAGAAGCGACTGCCATTTCGCGAGCATGCCGGGCAATTCGTTGAACAGCGTAATCAGTTGATGCCAGAGCAGAGGCACCACCACGATGATGAATACCAGCAACCCCCCCATGAACAACGCGAACACCAGCCCCACCGCCGCGGCTCCCGGCAGGCGCAGACGCTCGAGGATCACCACCAATCCCTGCATCAGATACGCCAGCACCATCCCGGCCAATACCGGCGCAAGCATTCCACCCAGGGTGAGTACGGCGGTAAATGCCAGAAACAGCAGCACCGCCAACACCACGGCCTCTTCATCCGAGAAATAGCGCTGAATCCAGTCGCGTAACACTTTGAACATCAATAATCCTTAGGAACGAACGCAGCAGATTTCAGGCTTTTTTCAACCAATAGCGGTAAACGCCCGCCTCATCTTCTTCACGAAGCAGCGTATGACCGGCCAATCGGGCAAAGGTGCGAAAGTCACGCTGAGAGCCTGCATCAGTGGCAATCACCTTGAGCACCGCACCGCTGGCCATTCGGTTGAGTTCCATCTTGGCTTTGAGCAACGGCAATGGACAATTCAGACCGCTGGCGTCCAGTTCGGCGTCGTAGGTTACAGCGTCAGTCATCGATTCACTCCGAAGCAGGGGGGTTGAGCCGCTAGAATATCTGGTCCCAAGCGTAGTGTCCGGCTACAGTAAGGTCTTTGTCGACTAAGGCTTTGTGCATGACTTTTTTGCGCCCTACCCTGCTGACGCTCGCTTGCCTGCTTGCCTCACCGGGCTTCGCCGACGACTTGCCGTCACTCGGTGACGCCAGTTCTGCCATCGTCTCGCCACAACAGGAATACCAACTGGGCCGCGCGTGGCTGGCGATGCTGCGCAGCCAGGTGTCGCAACTCAACGATCCGCAACTCAAGGATTACGTCGAGTCCAGCGTCTATCGGCTGGTGGAAACCAGCCAGGTCAATGACCGGCGCCTGGAATTCATCTTGATCAACAGCCCGCAGCTCAACGCTTTTGCCGCGCCGGGCGGAATCGTCGGCGTCAACGGCGGCTTGTTTCTCAATGCCCAGACCGAAGGCGAATATGCTTCGGTACTGGCCCACGAACTGGCGCACTTGTCGCAGCGTCACTTCGCCCGTGGTGTCGAAGCCTCGCAACGCATGCAAGTGCCCATGATGGCAGCGCTGCTGGCCGGGATCGTGATTGCCGCTGCCGGTGCAGGCGATGCCGGGATCGCGACCATTGCCGGCACCCAGGCAGCGGCGATGCAGGAACAGCGACGCTTCTCGCGCCAGAACGAACAGGAAGCCGACCGTATCGGCATCATGAATCTGGAGAAGGCCGGTTACGATCCGCGCTCGATGCCGACCATGTTCGAACGGCTGATGCGCCAGTACCGCTACGATGCCAAGCCTCCGGAATTCCTGCTGACTCACCCGGTGACCGAATCGCGTATTGCCGACACCCGCAACCGCGCCGAACAGGCCAAACCGGGCGGTATTGAAGACAGCATGCGTTATCAGCTGATTCGTGCACGCGTGCAGCTGATCTATGAAGAAACCCCAGGTTTGGGTGCCAAACGCTTCCGTGCCCAACTCGATGAAAACCCGAAAAACGACGTTGCGCGCTATGGCCTGGCAATCGCCCAGATCAAGGGCGGCCAGTTGAATGAAGCTCGTGAGAACCTCAAGCTGCTATTAGCCAAATCGCCGAACGAGATCATCTACAACCTGGCGCAGGTCGATCTGGACATCACCAATAATCGTCTGCCCGATGCTCAATCACGGGTCGATCGGATGCTGACTCAGTATCCGGGCAATTACCCGCTGAATCAGGTGCGTGTCGACCTGCTGCTCAAGCAGAATCGAGCGGCCGATGCGGAAAAAGCGTTGGAAAGCCTGCTCAAGACACGTCCCGACGATCCAGACGTCTGGTATCTGGTGGCCGAGACTCGTGGCCTGTCGGGCAACATCATCGGCCTGCATCAAGCCCGCGCAGAGTACTTTGCGCTGGTTGGCGATTATCGCCAGGCAATCCAGCAACTGGACTTCGCCAAGCGCAAGGCGGGCAGCAACTTCCCGCTGTCATCGCGGATCGATGCACGGCAACGCGAGCTGATGGAGCAGGAGCGCATGGTCAAGGACATGATGGGCTGACGCCTTCAGGGACAAAAAACCCAGACAAAAAAAAACCGCCTCTTTCGAGGCGGTTTTTTATTCAGCCGACAACCGGTTTTATTCAGCCAGTTTGAAGGTGATGAAGCTCGCGCGACCCTGGCGCAGAACCCGCATCGACACCGAGCGATTCTTCGGCAATGCCTTGGCAATCTCGGTGAACTCCTTGGTGGAGCCGATCGCCTGGTTGTTCAGGTGAGTGATCACATCACCAGGCTGCAAGCCGATCAGGGCAGCAGGACCGTCCTGCACGTCCTTGATTACCACACCACCTTTGAGGTCGTAGGCTTTCTTCTGCTCATCGGTCAACTCAGCCACGGAAACACCCAGGCGATTGCTGCTGCGCTCGGCACCAGATTTAGGCTGGGCGTCCAGCTCTTTGCCTTCTTCAGGGATAGCGCCGACGGTCAGCTCGACATTCTTGCGTTTGCCTTCGCGGATCACCTCAAGATTGGCTTTCGAGCCGGCCTTCAGCGCACCCACCAAGTGCGGCAGATCAGCGGACATGACGATCGGTTGACCGTTCATGCTCAGGATCACGTCGCCCACTTGCAGGCCACCCTTGGCAGCCGGACCGTCATCCTGGATCTGAGCCACCAACGCACCGGCCGGTTTCTCAAGACCGAACGACTCGGCCAGATCCTTGCTTACTTCCTGGATCACCACACCCAGCCAGCCACGGCTGACTTTACCGCCGCTTTTCAGCTGATTGGAAACGTCCATCGCCACATCGATAGGGATTGCGAACGACACGCCCATGAAGCCGCCGGAGCGGGTGTAAATCTGCGAGTTGATGCCGACCACTTCACCGGCCAGGTTGAACAGCGGACCGCCGGAGTTACCTGGGTTGATCGGCACGTCGGTCTGGATGAACGGCACATAGTTTTCGTTCGGCAGGCTGCGACCGATGGCACTGACGATGCCTTGAGTCACAGTGTGATCAAAGCCGAACGGCGAGCCGATGGCCACGACCCATTGACCGGCTTTCAGATCCTGCGATTTGCCGAGCTTCAGAACCGGCAGGTTCTTGCCTTCGATTTTCAGCAAGGCGACGTCGGAACGCGGATCGGTACCGATCAGCTTGGCTTTCAACTCACTGCGATCGGCGAGGCGCACGAGAATCTCATCGGCATCGGCGATCACATGGTTGTTGGTCAGGATGTAGCCGTCAGGCGAAATGATGAAACCCGAACCCAGGGACTGCGCTTCGCGCTGGCGATCACGTGGCTGCGGCGGCATGCCACGTTCGAAAAACTCGCGCAGCATCGGCGGCAAGCCTTCAAGGTCTGGCATTTGCTCACTGGACACTTTGCGATCCGGCAACTTCTGGGTAGTACTGATGTTCACCACCGCGGGCGAGGCCTGCTCGACCAGTTGCGTGAAGTCGGGCAAATCGGCCGCTTGCGCAGTGACCGCCTGACCGAGCACCAGCACGGTGGCAAAAATGGAGAGATAAGACTTCAAGCGTGGTATCGACATACGGCTCCCGTTACGACGAGCATGGTTAAGCGATATGGAGCAAGGAACACCGGAAACGATACGCCGGTATTTTTGTTCCGGGAACAACAAACAAGGCCAGAGCCGAGGGGCTCTGACCTATAAAAAATTTTCGGGATATTTGCAAATGAAAATGCTCGGCAAAACATTTCGAGGCCTCAACGACGGGGCAGCCATTGCGACTTCCCGCTCCATCCAGACTCCGATCGATGAGCATGGCTGATCAGCTCATTACTTGCTGGTAGCCGCAGCATCGTTGCGCATGGACAGCGCAATCCGTTCGGCGGTGCCTATCGGTATTTCACCGACCACGGTCACCATTATTTCGCCTTGCGGAGTGGTCAAGCGACGGGACACAGCGACTGTTGGCCCCAGTTGGGTACGGGTGTCGGTAACTGTTGCCCCATTCAATGGCTCAAGGAACACCGAGAATCGGGCCAGACCGTCGTCGAACATCAGGCTGCTGACCTGGACCTTAGTATCCGGATCCTTGTGAGAGGTACTGCTGGTCAGTTCGAAACCTGGCGGCAACCAGTCCGAATGCCAGACCTGTGCGGTCTTGACGGCGGACGCCTTGTCACTGTCGAGGTTAATGGGCTTGCACTCGGAACCTGCCTGCAATTCGCTGTCGGAAGGTACCTCGGCAGTATCCAGCCGGGTGAACTGGAACCGTTCCAGCAGTTGCCCCTTGTCATTGAGCAACAATGACTTCAACGGCAAGCCGGTTTCCTTGTCCAGATGCAGCTCAAAACCATAACGGTGCTGATCGCGAGGTGTCAACGAGACGATCACCGCCGAACGCCCGGCTACGCGCGACTTGCCGATGACGGCAAGGTCGTACCAATTCTTTAGCTTTTGTGGATCGAGTGCACGAGCGGCGGAGTTGGGTGAGTCCCCCAGCCCTGCTATCAGGGTGCCGCTGACGCATTGAGTATGCCCATCAATGCGCACGACTTCCTGGGCCGAACCGTCGAGCTGGAGTAAACGCTCTTGGACTTTGCCATCCTGGACGCGATGCCAGATGTTATGGGTAGAAAAACTACCGTTACGCTCGTAGACGAAAGTACCGTGAAAGCTCTGCGTTTGCTCCGCCTGTCCCAGACGCTTCAGCCAGTCCTGGGCTTCATCGGCGTGGGCTGGAACAATAAACCAGCCACTGAGCAGAAGCGTAAGTAGAGGTATGGCGCGCATGATCCTCCTTAACGGTTTTCCAGGCTTGCTGCACGAGCGTAAGGCAGAGCGCTCTCAGTACCTTTCAGTGCAGCCTGTTGAGCATGTTGGCGCAAGTAACCTGGCAGACGCTGATCGTGCCAGCCTGGCTGACCTTGCAATACACCGTTGGCCATAGGGCCAGTGGCATCCGAACTCTCATTGTAGCCTGCCAATACAGCGGGGCCCTTGACCTGAGGAGTGGCCAGACCCGGCTGATTCGATTGCTGAGCCAGTTCGACACCTGCGATCTCGTCCTGGTTGTACAGACGAACACCCGCCAGCACGGCAATGGTCACCGAAGCAGCAACTGCCAGACGACCCAGGCTGCGCCATGGACCGCGGGAGGCTTTTGCCGGTACGGCTTCGTCAGCCAGCGCAGCAGAGACTGCCGCAGCGATGTCCAGACGAGGAAGCAGCAGGTCTTTGTGCATGACCGCCCGAGCGATCTGGTAACGAGCCCAGGTATCGCGGGTTTCAACATCGTCAAAGGCATTCAATACCCGACGCAATTCCAGTTCGTCCGCTTCGTTATCCATCACTGCGGACAGCGATTCCTGCAGGGCTTCACGACTCATGGCGTTCCTCTCTTGGCTGTCGCCGCTGTCTCAGTTTTCCTGCAACAACGGCTGCAGGGCTTTATCGATGGCCTCCCGGGCGCGGAAAATCCGGGAGCGCACGGTACCCACCGGACACTGCATGACGCTGGCAATGTCCTCGTAACTCAGACCATCGAATTCACGTAAAGTTAAAGCCGTACGCAAATCTTCTGGCAGTTGCTGAATGGTTCGATGGACGGTGCCTTCGATCTCATCCCGCAGCAATGCACGTTCTGGCGACTCGAGATCCTTGAGGCCATGATCGCCATCGTAGAACTCTGCATCCTCGGAACTGACATCGCTATCCGGCGGCCGACGGCCGCGTGAAACCAGATAGTTTTTCGCCGTGTTGATGGCGATACGGTAAAGCCACGTATAAAACGCGCTGTCTCCGCGAAAATTACCAAGTGCACGGTATGCCTTGATAAAGGCTTCCTGTGCGACATCCTGGGCTTCATGGGTGTCGTGCACGAAACGCACGATCAACCCGAGAATTTTGTGCTGGTATTTCAGCACTAGCAGATCGAAAGCTCGCTTGTCGCCGCGTTGAACGCGCTCGACCAGCTGCTGATCCTCTTCCTGGGTTAGCATGAACACTCCTCGATAAGCTCGAAGGAGGCTTGCATTACTGAACGACCAGACTTGCAAACATAGACTCGGGCTTTTCGCAAAAGTTCTCCCCCTTCAAGCAAGTTTCCTGCGGGCTCTGATTTGGCACGCACGAAAAACGCAGCGCGGGAAACCCAGGCTGCGCGAATAATCTTGTCATCGGATTCGTCAGCAAGGACCTAACCGCAAGTCCCGCACCGAAACCGACACTGTTCCTTGTTTCAGGCAACCTTCTATTGATCTTGAGCCTTTGGCAAAAGTTCCATATTTATAGCCGCCTGATACCGACATTGTGCAACCGTGAAGCGAAAAAGACTGTTAAATCCACGATACAGTCGCCTTGTCGCCAAAGCATGCAAAAAAACTTCCGACGAAGCGTCCAGTCTTTTCCGTCACAGTAGTTTCACAATGCCATGTGGGCTCGACTATTGTGCCGCTCCCCCCCTCTATATACTAGAGGGCTGTGCGGTTGTCTGACCTCGCCTGTCCAGATGTCCAGCGCCACCCCGAACCGGGTCGCTTTGAGCGGAATCCTGAAATGAGCCAACAGTTTCAACACGATGTACTGGTAATTGGCAGCGGCGCTGCCGGCTTGAGCCTTGCACTGACCTTGCCCGGTCATTTGCGCATCGCGGTATTGAGCAAAGGCGACCTCGCCAATGGCTCGACCTTCTGGGCCCAGGGCGGCGTGGCCGCCGTTCTGGATGATACCGATACTGTCGAATCTCACGTCGACGACACCCTCAACGCCGGAGGTGGCCTGTGCCATGAAGACGCAGTGCGTTTTACGGTCGAGCACAGCAGAGAGGCAATTCAATGGTTGATCGACCAGGGCGTGCCCTTTACTCGCGATGAACAGTCCGGCACCGAAGACGGTGGTTTCGAGTTTCACCTGACCCGCGAAGGTGGTCACAGCCATCGGCGCATCATCCACGCCGCCGATGCGACCGGTGCGGCGATCTTCAGAACCCTGCTCGACCAAGCCATACAGCGCCCCAACATCGAACTGCTGGAACAGCGGGTCGCGATCGATCTGATCACCGAAAAGCGCCTGGGCCTTGAAGGCGACCGCTGCCTCGGCGCCTACGTCCTCAACCGCAGCACGGGTGAAGTCGACACTTACGGTGCGCGCTTCGTGATCCTTGCGTCGGGCGGCGCGGCGAAGGTCTACCTCTATACCAGCAACCCTGATGGCGCCTGCGGTGATGGCATCGCCATGGCCTGGCGTTCAGGCTGCCGGGTGGCGAACCTGGAGTTCAACCAGTTCCACCCGACCTGCCTTTATCACCCGCAAGCCAAGAGTTTCCTGATCACCGAAGCCCTGCGCGGCGAAGGCGGACACTTGAAGCTGCCCAACGGCGAACGCTTCATGCAGCGCTTCGACCCACGGGCCGAACTGGCACCACGGGACATCGTCGCCCGCGCCATCGACCATGAAATGAAGCGTCTGGGTATCGACTGCGTTTACCTGGACATCAGCCACAAGCCTGAAGACTTCATCAAGACGCACTTCCCGACGGTCTATGAACGCTGCCTGGAATTCTCCATCGACATCACCAAACAACCGATTCCGGTGGTACCGGCGGCGCATTACACCTGCGGCGGCGTGATGGTCGATCAGCGGGGCCGCACCGACGTGCCGGGCCTGTATGCGATTGGTGAAACCAGCTTCACCGGCTTGCATGGCGCCAACCGCATGGCCAGCAACTCGCTGCTGGAATGTTTCGTTTATGCCCGTTCGGCGGCGGCGGACATTCTTGAGCAGTTGCCAGCGGTGTCGATTCCGACCGCCCTACCCGTCTGGGATGCCAGCCAGGTCACCGACTCTGACGAAGACGTGATCATCGCGCACAACTGGGACGAACTGCGGCGATTCATGTGGGACTATGTGGGCATCGTGCGCACCAACAAGCGCCTGCAACGGGCCCAGCACCGAGTGCAGTTGTTGCTGGACGAAATCGACGAGTTCTATAGCAACTATAAAGTGAGCCGAGACCTGATCGAGCTGAGGAACCTGGCTCAGGTAGCAGACCTGATGATCCGGTCGGCCATGGAGCGCAAGGAAAGTCGCGGCCTGCATTACACCCTCGACTACCCGAACCTGCTGCCGGTCGCCCTGGACACTATTCTGGTGCCGCCCACCTACGCCGACTGAATTTGAGCCGAACACGCAGGCGTCGATGCACATCCGCCGCCTGCGAATCCCACGGCACACAGATCGCCCTGCCCCATCGCTCGCCCCGCAGGCGAAAGCGCAGCACCACGACCAACGGCAGCGCCAGGCTATCCGGCTTTAGCTGCACCGGTTGCCAGCCCTCTGCCTGATTCCACAACTGCCAGCCATCGGCATCGCGACGCAAGCCGCGAAAGGCCTGTGGGTGTGTCAGCAGAATCTGTCGCGGCAATACCCAAATGCTGTGAGCCACGCACAACATAACGCCGAGCAGACTGGCCCAGAGCGGTATCGAGAGAAGAAACAGCGAACCCAGCGCGAACAACTGGGCGAGAAGATAAGCCGCCAGCAACTGCCGTGAGGCATGCCAGCGGCATTCGAACGCATTACTTGGGCTGGACACGATCCAGGATCATGCGGACCATGCGCTGCAGTTCCGGATCTTCCGATTCGGCGCGTTCCATGAACCAGCCGAACATGTCCTGATCTTCGCATTCGAGCAGCCTGACGTAACATGCGCGATCAACTTCGTTGAGATGCGGGTAAACCTCTTTCACGAACGGCACCAGCAACACGTCAAGTTCAAGCATGCCGCGGCGGCTGTGCCAGTAGAGGCGATTCAGTTCAACATCTTCGACCATGGAGCGCTCCTCAAATAGGCCGCAAGTATACAGCCCCGAGGCGAGCCGAACAGTCGGCTTTGGTCGGGCGTCGACGAACCTTTGTGAACTACCCATTTCATGGGCGCCCCCTTATGATGTCACTCAGACTCTTTACCCTGCGATGACCCATGGCCGATTCTGCTTTTTTCTGCACACTGTCTCACGAAGGCGTTCTCGCGGTACGCGGCTCGGATGCCAGCAAATTCCTGCAAGGCCAATTGACTTGCAACCTCAATTACCTGAGCGACACCCAGGCCAGCCTTGGCGCACGTTGCACGCAAAAAGGCCGGATGCAGTCGAGCTTCCGCATTCTGCTGGAAGGCGACGGTGTGCTCATGGCAATGGCCAGCGAACTGCTGGAGTCGCAACTGGCGGATCTGAAAAAATACGCGGTGTTCTCCAAATCGAAACTGACCGATGAAAGTGCCGGCTGGATTCGTTTTGGCCTTGAACATGGCGATGCGGCACTGGCCAGCCTGGGCCTGGCGCTACCGGCAGACACCGACAGCGTCGTGCGCAATGACGGCTTGATCGCGATTCGCGTATCGCCTGAGCGCGCTGAACTCTGGGTGGGTGCCGATCAAGCCGACACTATCAAGGGCAAACTGTCCGTCCAGTTGGCCGAAGACGATCTGAATCAATGGCTGCTGGGCCAGATCCGTGCAGGGATCGGTCAGGTCATGCCAAGCACCCGCGAACTGTTCATCCCGCAGATGCTCAATCTGCAAGCCGTCGGCGGCGTGAGTTTCAAGAAGGGTTGCTACACCGGTCAGGAAATCGTCGCGCGCATGCAATACCTGGGCAAACTCAAGCGTCGCCTGTATCGCCTGCAATTGGAAGGCAGTGAACTGCCTGAACCCGGCACTCCACTGTTCTCCCCGACTCACGGAAGTTCGATCGGTGAGGTGGTGATCGCAGCCCGCGCCGAGCAAAACATTGAACTCCTGGCGGTACTGCAAGCCGAAGCTGCAGAAGATGGCAACCTGCACCTTGGTGCACTCGAAGGTCCGGGCCTGCATTTGCTCGACCTGCCTTACCAACTGGATCGTGATCGCGAAATCCAGCGTTAACAGCAGCACTTGTCGCAATACCCTAGAGAAAAGAAATGAGTGAGCTGGCGGATAAGGTCCAACAGGATTTGGTTGAGGCCATCGATAATGATGACCTGGTTCTGCCAACATTACCGGAAGTGGCCCTGCAGATTCGCAAGGCCGCCGAAGACCCGGAAATCAGTGTCAGCACCCTGAGCAAAGTGATCGGCCGTGACACCGCGCTGTCGGCGCGCCTGATCAAAGTGGTCAATAGCCCGTTGCTGCGCGCGACTCAGGAAGTAACTGACTTGCACACGGCCATCACCCGGCTGGGGGTCAATTACAGCAGCAACCTGGCCATCGGCCTGGTGATGGAACAGATCTTCAATGCTCGTTCCGAAGTGGTAGAACAGAAAATGCGCGAGGTCTGGCGCAAAAGCCTGGAAATCGCCGGCGTCAGCTATGCGCTGTGCCGCAGCTACACACAACTCAAGCCTGATCAAGCTGCGCTCGGCGGGCTGGTGCATCAGATTGGTGTGCTGCCGATCCTGACCTACGCCGAAGATCACTATGAATTGTTATCGGACCCGGTCAGCCTCAACCATGTGATTGACCGTATTCATCCGCTGCTCGGCGATAAATTGCTCAGGGTCTGGGAGTTTCCGGAAATGCTGGTGCAATTGCCGGGGCTGTATCTGGATTTCAAGCGGCAATCGGAGCGGGTCGACTATGTCGACCTGGTGCAAGTGGCCAGCCTGTACTGCCACAAGGACACCGACCATCCTCTGGCCCGTATCGACCCGTTCAGTGTGCCGGCCTTCAAGAAGCTGGGGATCGATCCGGAGAACGAGGCGATGTACAAGGATCTGGAAGAGTCGCGGTCGATGTTTTACTGATTTCTGTGGCGAGGGGGCTTGCCCCCGTTGGACTGCGCAGCAGTCCCTTCTTGGGGCCGCTTCGCAGCCCAACGGGAGCAAGCTCCCTCGCCACAACAAGCCTCTCTCCACAGGTGTGAGTATGTTCACTCCCCCGCAATAAAACTCACCCGCACTTTCAGCCCCGCCAACTCGCCATCGTGCAGGCTGATCTGCGCCAGATGGGCGCGGCAGATCTCGCCGACAATCGCCAGCCCCAATCCCGATCCAGCCACCTGCTGATTGCGCCGGTAAAAACGCTCGAACACCCGTTCCCGCTCATCAAGTGGAATCCCCGGGCCATCGTCCTCTACCTCCAGCACTGCCGGCGCCGTGACCCGCAGAATCACATTGCCGCCCGGTGGCGTGTGGGCCAGTGCGTTGTCCACCAGATTGCTCAACAGCTCGTTCAGCAGCGTCGGCTCGCCACGCATCCACACCGGCTCGTCAGCTTCCAGCGCCAGTGCCACACCACGAGCATGGGCCAGCGGCGCCATGGCCATGCCCAGTTCACGGGCCAACTGACTGAGGTCAAGCAACTGCGCGCCGCCCTCGGCGATGGCCCGGGCGCCATTCTCGACCCGTGCCAGCGAGAGCAGTTGATTGGCCAGATGGGTCAGGCGATCCGTACCCTGGGCGGCCGCTTCCAGGGTGCTGCGCCAGGTTTCGGGCTCATTTGAGCGCAAGCCCAGTTCGAGTCGTGCCTTGAGCGCTGCCAACGGTGTGCGCAGTTCATGGGCGGCATCGGCGATGAACTGCGCCTGGCGCTCGAACTGCCCGCGCAAACGCTCGGTAAAGTGATTGAGCGCGCGCACCAGCGGCCCCAATTCGTGCTGCACTTCCACCAGCGGCAAGGGCCGCAAGTCATCGGGCTGACGCTCTTCCACCGCGGTGCGCAAGCGCTCCAGTGGACGCAGCGCCGCACTGACCGCAAACCACACCAGCAGCAACGCACCAATCGCCAGCATGCCCAGGCGCAACAAGGTGTCGGCCATCAGACTGCGAGCCATGCGGACCCGCGCCTCATCGGTTTCCGCCACGCGGATTTCCGCCATGCCGTTCATGTTCGGTTCGCTGACTGCTTTGAGCAGGCTGACCACCCGCACGTTCTGCCCTTGGTAAGTGGCGTTGTAGAACCGCGCCAGCGCCGGATAATCATCGGTGCGAGGCGTTCCCGGCGGCGGTGCCGGCAGGTTTTCGTAGCCCGAGATCAGCTTCTGGTTGATGTCGTTGACCAGGTAAAAAATCCGCCCGGCGCTGTCGTAGGCGAACGTGTCGAGAGCCACGTAAGGCACGTTGGCGCTGAGGCTGCCGTCGCGCTGGGACAGGCCGGCGGCGATGGTCCGCGCCGAGGCCAGCAAGGTCCGGTCATAAGCAGTGTCAGCGGCTTCGCGACCATTCCAGTAGGCGCTCAAACCACTGGCGAGCATCAACACTACCAGCAGCAGCGCGAGGTTCCACAGCAACCGCCAACGCAGGCTGCTGAGCTTATGCATCGCGGCTTTCCAGCAAATAGCCAAGGCCACGGAAGGTCACGATGGCCACCGGTTGGCCGTCGAGCTTCTTGCGCAAGCGGTGGACGTAGATCTCGATGGCATCGGGACTGGCCTCCTCGTCCAGGCCGAAGACCTGAGCCGCCAATTGCTCCTTGCTCATCACCCGGCCGGGACGGGCGATCAGGGCTTCGAGCACTGCCTGCTCGCGGGAGGTCAGGGTCAGCAATTCTTCGCCGAGGGTGAAGCGCCGGGTGTCCAGGTCATAGGCCAGCACGCCACAGCGCTGCTGACGCTCACCGCCGAGCACACTGCGGCGCAGCAAGGCTTTGACTCGTGCCTCGAGCTCAGTCAGTTCGAAGGGTTTGGCCAGGTAATCGTCGGCGCCGAGGTTCAGGCCATGGACCCGGTCCTTGACGTCGCTGCGGGCGGTCAGCATCAGCACCGGCAGGTTCTTGCCCCGGGCTCGCAGTCGCGCCAGCACTTCGAAGCCATCCATGCGTGGCAAGCCGACATCGAGAATCGCCATGGCGTATTCCTCGCTGCTCAAGGCCAGGTCGGCCGCCACACCGTCGTGCAGCACATCCACGGTCAGCCCGGTGCTCTTGAGCGCCTGGGCGACACTTTCGGCAAGCTGCAGATGGTCTTCGACGAGCAGAACACGCATGGATCTTTACCTCATTCAGGGATGGTCGACGCCATTCTTTGGCGCGGAGTTTACAGCCGCATCCGTCGCTGTGAAGCCCGAAAACCGTGAAAGTCAGCTGAAAGGTTAGCGAAAGGTTGGCCGGTTAGAGTCCAGCCACGGACAGTTTCGACTGCCGTCGCTACCGCACATAGCGTACGAAAAACGCCTCGAAGCGTTTTCGCCAAATAAGAACAATAAACGGAGTATGTCACCATGCTGTCCATGCAGCTTCAGGCTCGCCCGCCTGTTCGTTTTTCCCGCCTCAGCCACACCGCCCTTGTCAGTGCCGCCGCCCTCGCCGGCTTTTCGCCGTTGAGCCAGGCTGCCTTCTTCGAAGACAGTAAGGCAACCTTCGAAACCCGCAACATGTATTTCAACCGCGACTTTCGCGACGGCACCAGCGCCCAGCAATCCAAGCGGGACGAATGGGCCCAAGGGTTCATGCTCAATCTGCAATCGGGTTACACCGACGGCACCGTGGGGTTCGGTGTCGATGCGTTGGGCATGCTGGGGGTAAAACTCGATTCGAGTCCGGACCGCACCGGTACCGGCCTGCTGCCAACCCATGACGACGGGCGCGCGGCGGACGAGTATTCCAAGCTCGGCCTGACCGGCAAAGTGAAGATCTCCGCCACGGAACTGAAAATCGGCAGCCTGATTCCGGAACTGCCAATCCTCAAGCCCAACGACGGACGCATTCTGCCGCAAACCTTTGAAGGCGGGATGCTGACCTCCAAAGAGATCAAGAACCTGACCTTCACCGGTGGGCGTCTGGAGAAAGCCAAGGACCGCGACAGCACCGACTTCGAGGACATCGCCCTCAACAACAAGAACAGCCGCTTCGCCGGCACCGTGGCCGGTAAGCACTTTGACTTTGGCGGCGTGGACTACAAGTTCACCGACAAGATCACCGGCAGCTATCACTTCGCTCAACTCGATGAAGTCTACAACCAGCACTTCCTCGGTGTTGTCGCTTCGCAACCGTTCGGCCCCGGTACTTTCGGTACCGACCTGCGATTTGCCATCAGTGACGACGAAGGCGCGGCCCGTGGCGGCAAAATCGACAACAAATCCCTGAACGGGCTGGTGAGCTATGCCTTGAACGGGCATAAACTCAGCGCCGGCTATCAGCACATGTCCGGCGACAGTGCCTTCCCCTACGTCGATGGCAGCGATCCGTACCTGGTCAACTTCGTGCAGATCAACGACTTTGCCGGCGCCGAAGAACACTCTTGGCAGGCACGTTACGACTACGACTTCGCCAAACTTGGCATTCCCGGCCTGAGCTTCATGAGCCGTTACGTGAGCGGTGACAACATCAAGCTCAAGAACGGCGACGAAGGCAAAGAGTGGGAACGCAACACCGAGATCAAATACGTCGTACAAAGCGGCGCCCTCAAGGACGTTGCCGTACGTCTGCGCAATGCCACCTACCGTTCCAACTACTCCGCTCGCGATGCCGATGAAGTGCGTCTGCTGGTGAGCTACAGCGTTGCCCTTTGGTAATTCAGTACGTCCATAACAAAAACTTAAGGAGACTTGAATGAACCTGTCACTGCGTAAAGTTGCTCTGGCCACCGGCATCATGCTGTTCGCCGGCCAATTGCTGGCCGAACCCAAACGCCCGGAATGCATCGCCCCGGCCTCGCCGGGCGGCGGTTTCGACCTCACCTGCAAACTGGCGCAAAGCGCGCTGGTCAACGAAAAACTGCTGACCAAACCGATGCGTGTGACCTACATGCCCGGCGGTGTCGGTGCGGTGGCGTACAACGCGGTGGTCGCACAGCGCCCGGCCGATGCCGGTACGCTGGTGGCCTGGTCCAGCGGTTCGCTGCTGAACCTGGCGCAAGGAAAATTCGGGCGTTTCGATGAAAGCGCCGTGCGTTGGCTGGCCGCCGTTGGCACCAGTTATGGCGCCATCGCGGTGAAAAGCGATTCGCCTTACAAGACCCTGGACGATCTGGTCAAAGCCCTGAAGAAAGATCCGAGCTCCGTAGTGATCGGTTCCGGCGGTACCGTCGGCAGTCAGGACTGGATGCAAACCGCCCTGATCGCCAAGGCGGCCGGGATCAACCCGCGCGACCTGCGTTACGTCGCCCTCGAAGGCGGCGGTGAAATCGCCACCGCGCTGCTCGGCGGCCACATCCAGGTTGGCAGCACCGACATCTCCGACTCCATGCCACACATCCTGAGCGGCGACATGCGTCTGCTGGCGGTGTTCTCCGAGAAGCGTCTGGACGAGCCGGAAATGAAAGACATTCCGACCGCTAAAGAGCAAGGCTACAACATCGTCTGGCCGGTGGTTCGCGGCTTCTACCTCGGGCCAAAAGTCAGCGACGAAGACTACGCCTGGTGGAAAAACGCCTTCGACAAACTGCTGGCCTCCGAGGATTTCGCCAAGCTGCGCGATCAGCGTGAACTGTTCCCGTTCGCCATGACCGGCCCGGAGCTGGACACCTACGTGAAGAAGCAGGTCGCGGACTACAAAGTGCTGGCCAAAGAGTTCGGCCTGATCCAGTGATCGCCTCTGTCTAGTGGCTGCGGCCCCGGTTCTCGGGGTCGTGGCCCAGGAGTTCCCCATGCTCATACAACGCATTTTTGCTTCGGTGCTGTTGCTGGCCTGTGTCGGCCTGGCGCTGATGGCGTGGCCGTATCAAGCGGCTTTTTCCTACGAACCGGTCGGGCCTCGCGCCTTCCCCCTGCTGATGCTCGGCCTGATGGGCCTGGCTTTGCTGTACATGGTGTTTCGGCCGGCGCCGATCGTGCACAGCGACGACGACCCGAAACTGGACCGCGAAACCCTGATCAAGATCGGCATCTGCGTGGCGCTGTTGCTGGTGTTCGCCGGGGCCTTCGAACCTCTTGGCTTCATCGTCGCCAGCATTCTGATCGGGGTCCCGATGGCACGCCTGTATGGCGGCCGCTGGCTGCCCAGCGCGGTGATCATCAGCCTGATGGCCATCGGTCTTTATCTGCTGTTCGACAAGTTGATGGACGTGCCACTGCCGTTGGGCGTGCTCGACGTTCTGGAGAACTGATATGGATACTCTTGGCTATTTGGGTCAGGGCTTCGGCGTTGCGCTGAGCCCGTACAACCTGGTGACCGCACTGTGCGGCACCTTGATCGGGACCGTCGTCGGCCTGCTGCCGGGGCTGGGTCCGATCAACGGCGTGGCGTTGCTGATTCCGATCGCGTTCGCTCTCGGCCTGCCACCGGAGTCGGCGTTGATCCTGCTGGCGGCGGTGTACCTGGGTTGCGAATACGGCGGCCGGATCAGCTCCATCCTGCTGAACATTCCGGGCGAAGCCTCCACCGTCATGACCACCCTCGACGGTTACCCGATGGCCCGCAAGGGTCTGGCCGGTGTAGCGCTGTCGCTGTCGGCGTGGAGTTCGTTCATCGGTGCCTTCATCGCGACTTGCGGCATGGTGCTGTTCGCCCCGCTGCTGGCGAAATGGGCGATTGCCTTCGGACCGGCGGAGTATTTCGTACTGATGGTGTTTGCGATTGTCTGTCTCGGCGGCATGGCCGGCGACCGACCGCTCAAGACCTTCATTGCAGCGCTGATCGGCCTGTTTCTGTCGAGCGTCGGCATCGATGCCAACAGCGGCGTATACCGTTTCACCGGGGATAACATTCATCTGACAGACGGCATTCAGTTCGTCGTGCTGGTATTGGGCCTGTTCTCCATCAGCGAAATCCTCTTGCTGCTGGAAAAAACCCACCGTGGCCAGGAAGCGGTGAAAGCCACCGGGCGCATGATGTTCAACTTCAAGGAAGCTTCGGCGGTGTTCGTGGTGAACGTCCGTTGCGGTTTGCTGGGCTTCATCATGGGCGTGTTGCCGGGTGCCGGCGCGACGCTGGCCAGCGCGGTGGCCTACATGACCGAGAAACGTATCGCCGGTGCCAAGGGCACTTTCGGCCAAGGCGACATGCGTGGCCTCGCGGCTCCGGAAACCGCCATCGGTGGCGCAGCCTGCGGTGCCCTGGTGCCGATGCTGACCCTCGGTGTTCCAGGCTCGGGTACCACGGCGGTGATGATCGGCGCACTGTCGCTGTACAACATCACCCCGGGCCCGCTGCTGTTCCAGCAACAACCGGACATCGTCTGGGGCCTGATCGCGTCGTTGTTCGTCGCCAACGTGATGCTGGTGATCCTCAACATCCCGATGATCCGCATCTTCACCCGCATCCTCGCCGTGCCGAACTGGGCACTGGTGCCGGTGATCGCGATCATCACCGGGATCGGCGTCTACGCCGTACACGCCACCACCTTCGACCTGTTCCTGATGATCGGCATCGGCATCTTCGGCTACATCCTTCGCAAGCTGGACTTCCCGTTGTCGCCGGTACTGCTGGGCTTCATCCTCGGTGGTCTGATGGAACAGAACCTGCGTCGCGCGCTGTCGATTTCCAACGGTGCACTGGAAATCCTCTGGTCGAGCCCGATCACGTTCGGTTGCTGGGTGCTGACTGCCATCATGTTGCTGATGCCGCTGCTGCGCATCTGGCGCAAACGTTCGGTCGCCCGGCGCGCTATCGCCGATGCCTGATCGAACACCCTTCAAAGCCTGGTGGGGTACACCGCTGGTCGGTCTGCTGGGCGGTTACCTCGCCAGCCAGATCGGCTGGCCTCTACCGTGGATGGTCGGCTCGTTACTGGCGATCATCCTCGTGCGCTGCCTGACACCCTGGCAATTGGCGGAAATCCCTGGCGGGCGCAAGTGCGGCCAGTGGGTTGTCGGCATCGGCATCGGCCTGCACTTCACCCCGGTGGTGATGGAGCAGGTGCTGAGCCACTTCGGTCTGATCTTCTTCGGTGCGTTGGTCACCAGCCTGTCCGCGGTGGTCGGGGTCTGGTTGATGCGGCGTACCGGCGAAGATCGCGCCACGGCGTTCTTTTCCAGCATGCCCGGTGGCTCCGGGGAGATGGTCAACCTCGGCGCCCGCAATGGCGCGGTGCTCAGCCGTGTCGCGGCGGGACAAAGCTTGCGGGTGCTGGTGGTGGTGCTGTGTGTGCCAGCGGCGTTCAAGTATCTGTTGGGCGATGGTGCGCCGACCTTGCATGCAGCGACCGTCAACTGGTGGTGGCTGGCCCTTCTGTTCCCGGCGGGCGCCCTGGCCGCCTGGATCTGGGAGCGCCTGCGGCAACCCAACCCCTGGCTGTTCGGGCCGTTGCTGGTGAGTGCGGCAGTGAGCATTGGTTGGGACCTGCACATCGGCTTGCCCAACGGCGGCAGTCAGATCGGCCAGTGGCTGATCGGCAGCGGGTTGGGCTGCCACTTCAATCGACAGTTCTTCCGACGGGCACCGTCCTTCATGGGCCGGACCCTGATCGGCACGGTCTTGACCATGTTGATCGCCACGCTGGCGGCACTGGGGTTGAGTGTATTGACCCACCTGGATCTGCGTTCGCTGACGCTGGGCATGATGCCCGGCGGGATTGCCGAGATGAGTTTGACGGCTGAAACCCTGCAACTATCGGTACCGCTGGTGACGGCGATGCAGGTGATGCGGCTGTTGTTCGTGTTGTTTTTGGCAGAGCCGTTGTTCAGGTATTGGAACCGGGAGCCGGATTCCGTCTGATAGACCGCGTCGCCTCTTCGCGAGCAAGCCCGCTCCCACACTGGATCTCTGGTGATCACAAATAGTGTGTCCACAGACGATCCAGTGTGGGAGCGGGCTTGCTCGCGAAGAGGCCCTTACGGTCACGCATCAGGCCGGCGGCAACCGCCACTCAATCGGCGTCTCGCCATTCTGTTCCAGAAATTTGTTCGCCCGGCTGAAATGCCCGCAGCCAAGGAAACCGCGATAAGCGGACAGCGGCGACGGGTGAACCGACGTCAACACCAGATGCTTGGTGGCGTCGATGAGTTTCTGCTTGCTCTGGGCATGCGCGCCCCACAGCAGGAACACCAGATGTGGTCGGTGTTCGCTGACCACTTCGATAATCCGGTCGGTAAAGTGCTGCCAGCCCTTACCCGCATGGGCGTTGGCATTTGCGCGCTCCACGGTCATGGTGGTGTTGAGCATCAACACGCCCTGCTCCGCCCAACTCTGCAAGTAGCCATGGTTGGGGATATCGATGTTCAGGTCGCGCTTCAACTCTTTATAGATGTTCACCAGCGACGGCGGCGCCGGTACGCCCGGTTGCACCGAAAAGCACAGCCCGTGGGCCTGGCCGGGGCCGTGGTATGGATCCTGCCCGAGGATGACCACCTTGACCTTGTCCAGCGGCGTGGAATTGAGCGCGTTGAAGATCAACGGTCCTGGCGGATAGATCTCCTTGCCCGCCGCGCGCTCCTGTTGCAGGAAAGTGCGCAACTCTGCCATGTAGGGTTTGTCGAATTCGGCACGAAGTGCCTCCTTCCAGCCCGGTTCGAGTTTGATACGGTCGTCAGCAGTCATGGTTACATCCGGCAAAAACAATGGGGCGAACCCTAGGAAAGCCCATCACGCTTGTCAATTGATCTGACGCAGATCCGGCACTTTCCTATAGAGCGATCATACTGAACGCTCAAATTCCCGATCGAGGTCACGATGAATCTGCACTTCGAAGAACTCACCGGCACCGACGGCGCACGCATCGGCATCGCCAGCCTGGATGCCGAAAAGTCCCTCAACGCCCTCTCGCTGCCGATGATCAACGCCTTGCGCGATCAACTGGATGCCTGGGCCAAGGAACCACAGATCGTTTGTGTGCTGCTGCGCGGCAATGGTGCCAAGGCTTTTTGCGCCGGCGGTGAAGTGCGCAATCTGGTGGAAGCGTGTCGTGCCCATCCCGGGGAAGTACCGCCCTTGGCTGCGCACTTCTTCGCGGCAGAGTATCGCCTTGATTTCAAGCTGCACACCTACCCAAAACCATTGATTTGCTGGGGCCATGGTTACGTGCTTGGCGGTGGCATGGGGCTGCTGCAAGGGGCAAGCATTCGGATTGTTACACCGAGCAGCCGCTTGGCGATGCCGGAGATCAGTATCGGTTTGTACCCGGACGTCGGCGCCAGTTGGTTTCTGTCGCGACTGCCCGGCAAGCTCGGATTATTTCTCGGCCTGACCGGCGCCCAGATGAACGGTCGCGATGCAATCGATCTGGACCTGGCGGATCGCTTTTTACTTGATGAACAACAGCAAGAACTGATCGAAGGTTTGCTGCAATTGAACTGGCAGGAACAGACCGCCATGCAGCTCAACAGTCTGCTCAAGGCTTTGCAGCAGGAAGCGCTCGTCCAAATGCCCGAGGCTCATTGGCTGCCACGACGCCAGCAGATCGACGAACTGCTGGATGTCAGCGATGTTCGTTGTGCCTGGAAGGCCATCAGCCTGTTGCGTGATCACCCCGACGTGCTGCTCAGTCGAGCTGCCAGGACCATGATCAAAGGCTCACCCCTGACCGCTCATCTGATATGGGAACAGATCGCCCGCGCCCGGCACCTGTCACTGGCTCAAGTCTTTCAGATGGAATACACCATGAGCCTCAATTGCTGCCGTCATCCGGAATTCAGCGAGGGCGTGCGTGCGCGGTTGATCGACAAGGACCAGAAACCTCACTGGCACTGGCCGGATATCAATACGGTGCCGGAAGCTGCGGTGGAAGCGCATTTTCACAAGGTTTGGGAAGGTCGGCACCCTCTGGCCGATCTGTCGGAATACTGAAATCCGGGCACAAAAAAAAAGCGGCGCTTCATGCGCCGCTTTTTATTGAGCAATTAGCGACGGCCGCCTCGGCCATCGTTGTCGCCATGATCGCCTCTTCCGCCACGGTGATCCCGCCCACTGTGGCCACGAGAATCATCGCTCCAATTGCCGCGACTATGGCCGCCCCAACCGTCGCGACGACCATCCCAACCGCCGCGGTCATGACGGTCCCATCCGCGATTCTGGTTGCCGCGATAGTCGTAATAGCGCGGCGCCGGTTGATAAACCCGCGGCTGGTAGTAATAACGTGGCGATGGCTGGTAATACCGTGCAGGCGGTGAGTAATACCTGCGCGGAGCTGTGTAGTAACCACCATCGGAGTAGTAAGACCCGCCACCGGAGTAATACGGCGCTGGGGACGTGTAAACCTCGGAGCGGTAGTAGCTGTCGCCATCGGAATAGGGCACGCACGCACCAAGAAACAATCCCGATAGAACGATCAGCAGAATTTGGTGGAGCTGTTTTCGACAGAGCATGGCGGCCTCCTGGACCGCGAGTGAGCCACACCAGCGACGCTGGCAGGCGACAATCAATTGTTCGGCGACTGTCGAAAGATCAGACAGTGAAATCGGGATCTGGTGCGTTTCTGTAACACGCCGAAACAAGTAGCCGATGAAAGGTTTTTCATCCTGCCCAAAAGAAAACGGCGCTTGCGTAAGCCGCAGGCGCCGATGTATTCATGAGTTGATTAGTGGTGCCCGCGACCGTATCCGCCGCGGTAATAACGGGGTCCGTGTCCACCGTAGTAATAATAGCGATAGCCACCGTAAACACGCGGGCCGTAATAGCCGCCGTAATAGTAAGGAGAGTAATAGCCGGGGTAGTAATAAGGTGCCGGATAAACATCGGCAGGACCTACGTAGTAGTAACACCCGGACAGACCCAAACCAAAAAACACACTGAGCAGTATTTGGCGGAGCTTTTTCTGACAGAACATGGAGGCCTCCTGAAAGACCTGCAACGGCAGTCGAGTCACACCTGTTTTGACTTTAAAACAGGCTCCGAGTGCCTGATCGCATCAACCTTCAGATCAGCGGCTAGCATTACGCCTGGCTTGCACATGACGGCTTGCCGACCGATCATGCGCAGCTCGGGCCAAGCAAACCGGCCATTACCGAATAACCCTTTCATGAATAAGCCAGACCTCTGCCCGGCCTGCGGCGCTTCCAACGACTGCAGCCTGGCCGACCCACGAACCGTCGATCGTGCCTGCTGGTGCTACGGCGTCAGCATCGACCCGGCGGTGTTCGAAACGCTGCCGGCCGAGCTGCGTGACAAGTCCTGCCTGTGCCCGGCCTGCGCCCGGGTCGAGGCGCAGTTGCAAGCAACCGCCTGGCCGATCACGTAACATACGCAGCCCTTTTCCCACCGATCCCTGGCCATGCGCGTTGACCGTTTCCTCAGCAACCTGCCCCGCTTCAACCGCAAGCAGGTACGCCTGTTGCTGGTGGAAAAGCGCGTCAGGGTCGACGGAACTATCGTCAGCGATCCTCACACCGAGGTGCTTGAGTTCAGCCGCGTGGAAGTCGACGAAGAAGTGCTGCAAGTCGGCAAACCGGCCCGCTACTTCATGCTGCACAAACCGCCCGGTTGCGTCAGTGCCACCCGCGACCCGCAACACCCGACGGTGCTCGACCTGATCCATGAAGCGGACAAGGATGACCTGCACATCGCCGGTCGCCTGGACTTCAACACCACCGGCCTGATGCTGATCACCAACGACGGCACCTGGTCGCGACGCCTGACCCAGCCGCAGACCAAACTGCCCAAGGTCTACTACGTCGAGACAGAGCAGGAGATCACTGCCAACTACGCGATCACATTCGCCAAAGGCCTGTACTTCGCCTTCGAAGACCTCACAACCCAACCTGCCGAACTGGTCTTGCTCGGGGCAAAATCGGCGCGCCTGAGCATCGTCGAGGGCCGTTATCATCAGGTAAAACGGATGTTCGGCCACTTCGACAACAAGGTGTTGCGCCTGCACCGTGAACGCATGGGGCCGCTGCTGCTCGACGACGCGTTGAAGCCCGGCGAATACCGGCCGTTGAGCGTCGAAGAGATCCGATTGATCTAAGCAGACGACCGCTCAGCAGAAGTTGTCGAACATTTTTCGAAAGATACTTGCGCGATGACGTGACCCCTGCTTGAATCAGGACGTCGGCGCGAAATGTGACCGGCGAGTCACCAAAACTACTCTAAGAAACTTTTTGCCGGCAGAGAACCCTCAGGTTCCGCCTTCCCCCGGCAAACTGCCCGCTTATAACAATACCCGTCGACCGGCGTGCAATGGATCGACATGGGCCTTCAAAATTCCAGGCGTATGCCTACCTGTCACAAAGCTCGTGCAATCTGATTTGCGCGCATACCCGCTTGCCAGGAGTCTTATGTCATGAGGCCAGAAATCGCTGTGCTGGATATACAGGGTCAGTATCGGGTTTACACGGAGTTCTATCGCGCAGACGCCGCAGAAAAGACCATCATTCTGGTCAACGGCTCGATGTCCACGACTGCGTCGTTTGCCCAAACCGTGAAAAACCTTTATCCGCAGTTCAATGTGGTGTGCTACGACCAGCCCTACGCGGGCAAGTCCAAGGCTCACAACCTGCATGAGAAAATGCTGACCAAGGAAATCGAAGGGCAGATCCTCCTGGAGCTGATCGACCACTTCGCCGCCGAACACGTGCTGTCGTTCTCCTTTGGTGGCGCCGCCACGCTCGTCGCCCTAGCCCACCGGCCACGGCGCATCGAAAAGGCTGTGATCAGTTCGTTCTCGCCGGTGGTCAACGAGCACATGCTCGACTACCTTCAGCGCGGTGTCGATTACCTCGGCAACCGGGACGGTGACCGCGTCGGCCACCTGGTGAACAGCACCATCGGCAAACACCTGCCTTCGCTGTTCAAGCGCTTCAACCACCGTCACGTCAGCTCGTTGGCCGAACACGAATACGGGCAGATGCACTTCCACATCAGCGACGTGCTCAACAGCGACCGCCACTGCTATCTGAACACGGCAAAGAAAATCAACGTGCCGGTGCTGTTCATGAACGGTGAATGGGACGAGTACACCGCCGCCGAGGATGCCAGGCTGTTCGCCGGCCATGTGCAACACAGCACCTTCAGCACTATTCAGGCCACCGGCCACTTTCTCGACATGGAGCACAAATCCGCCTGCCAAGACAGCCGTAACGCACTGCTGGGCTTCCTGAAACCGACGCAACACGAGAGCCGACCGCGTTACCACTACGTCCAGGACCACCATGCATTGGCAATCTGAAACAGAGTCGTCGCGAGCAAGCCCCGCCCTACTGTGTTGAACGCACTCCCGTAGGCGCGAGGCTTGCCCGCGAATGACTGCCAAGCGGTCCCTGTTTGTGTTTCACCCGGCGCTAAAGCCATCGCGCATAAAGAAAAACTTCAAATCCGCGCTCACATCTGGTACAAAGTCAGCCGCTCTGAGCGGGTGTCGTATAATGGCATTACTCCAGCTTCCCAAGCTGATAACGAGGGTTCGATTCCCTTCACCCGCTCCAATCAGATTTCAGTCTCACGTCGTTTTTTGACGGGGGATGCAAGTAAAGAAAAAACCGGCCTTGATGGCCGGTTTTTTTGTGCCTGGGATTTGGGGGCCCTCCAGTCCTTGACACCTCCGGCCCCGCATACTAGCGAATGCTATACTTCCTACGAATTGCATGAAGTGTGCAACGTTCCCCACGGGCGCAGATACCGACTGCAAATCTCAGTTTACGGCTGCAAGACAGAGGAGGCCTGCAGCTAACACGAGATGGGAGGTGTGGCATGAACCGACACTATTACATCAGTGACAATCTCGACGATCTCGAAGCCCTTGAAACCGAACTGGAAGCCAACGGCATCAATACCGAACAAATTCATGTGCTCAGCGAACAAGTGGCTGATGTTGAAGAACACCATCTCCACGAGGTCAACTCGTTGATGAAACAGGATGTTGTTCACTCTGGCGAGATTGGTGCAGTGGTTGGTGTGCCACTCGCAGCGCTGATCCTTGGCGGTGCCTATTTGCTGGGCTGGACCGAAACCGCCGCAGGCTGGGTGCCTTTTATCTTTCTTGCCATTGTTATATTTGGCTTCTGCATCTGGGAAGGCGGCTTTTTTGGTATTCAGGTACCTAACGCGCACTTCCGCAACTTTAAACAGATGGTGGAAGACGGCAAACATATCTTCTTCGTGGATGTTGATCCGAATCAGGAGCCGGTATTGGATCGGGTCATTGAACATCATCCAAAGCTGAAGATCGCCGGCACCGGTGCAGCATCCCCTCACTGGACAGTCGCCTGGCTGCACAAATGGCATCAGTTCAAGCGAACGATATAGCGCCATTTACTGCGGGTTGAACCCGGAGGCTCAAGACCCTCCGTAAGCTGTTTATTGACCGAAGAAAATGACCCGGCTGAGGAAAACATAATCCGCCTCGGTGGCCATCAGCCCGACGAGCACCAGCAAACACAACGGCGGCACCAATATGGCGTATACCATGGCCAACCGTTCCCAGGCCATGTGCATGAAGATGGAGACAATTAAACCTGCCTTCAACAACATGAAAGTGATAATCAGGGCCCACCGAAGGTAGCCATGGAAGTGAAAGTAATCGACCAGATACGACATCGTGCTGAGGACGAATAACAGCCCCCAGATTTTGAGGTACAGACTAATCGGATGTTGTTGACCCTGAGCATGCGCCATCACCCGTGCTCCTCTACCATAAATAGAAGAAAGCAAAAATAAACACCCACACCAAGTCCACGAAGTGCCAGTAAAGCCCGGCTATTTCGACGTTCTGATAATTTCCGGAGCGCTCATAATCTCCTCGCATGACTTTCATCGCCACAATGCTGAGGTAGATGGCGCCGATTGACACATGCAGTCCATGAAAACCGGTAATCATGAAGAAGCTGGCCCCAAATTGAGCCGCGCCCATGGGGTTCCCCCAGGGACGCACGCCTTCGGCGATAAGCTTGCTCCATTCAAATGCCTGCATGCTGACGAAGGTCACGCCCAAGGCAGCGGTCGCCAGCATCAGGGCTGTGGTTTTCGCGCGATCACGGCGATAGGCGAAGTTAACAGCCATGGCCATGGTGCCGCTGCTGCTGATCAGCACAAAGGTCATGATGGCAATCAGAATAAGCGGGATTTCTCTACCGCCAATCGTCAATGCGAACACTTCACTGGGGTTCGGCCAGGGGGCGGTGATGGTCATGCGGACCGACATGTAGCCGGTTAAAAAACAGGTGAATATAAACGTGTCGCTGAGCAGGAATATCCACATCATCGCCTTGCCCCAGGGGACCTGCCTGAAAGCCTCCCTATCCGAGGCCCAGTCGCTGGCGATGCCCTGCCATCCCGGGGCAGGCGGCGGGCTTGGTGGATTGGATGAACTTGACTCGGCCGGTGCTAATGGGTGCGATGCCATGGCTTTTCACCTCAGGCCGCAGAATCTGGCGATGGCTTCATAGGTTTGCGGCGTGCTGGTCAGCAGCGCGAAGAGCACGAACCAAAGACCCAATAAGTAGTGCCAATAGGTGGTACAGAGCTCTACGCTGACGCGCAGTTGCGGCAACGGCACGTGACGCAGGAATTTAACGACGGTTATGCCCCAGGCAATCAACCCGCCCAGCAGGTGAAGGCCATGCACACCGGTCAACAGGTAGAAGAAACTGTTGGCCGGATTGCTGGCGACAAAGTAGCCCCAGGCGACAAACTGCTGCCAGACCCAGACTTGTCCCGTCAGAAAGGCAATTGCAAATACCCCCCCCACGACAAAACCCATGACCGTTGCGTCCAGTCGAGCCTGTCGGGCGGCCATGCGCGACCACTGCAGTGCGATGCAACTCAGTACAAGAAAAGCCGAATTCACCCACAACGGCCATGGGTTGGCTAAAGGCGCCAAGGGGTCTGTCAGGGGTAGCCAGTCGACCATTTGTGAGCGGGCAATGAAGGCGAGCAGGAAGAGAAAGAATAACGAACTCACCACAGCCAGAAACAAGCGCAGGCCTACCCTTGCGGTTCGGCTTCTATCGGCGTCGGCCTGAATACCTTCAGGATCGCGATTCCAACTGCCGCCGGGGTCAGCGTCGTCGGCGTTTCTCAATAGCAGTCTGTTCATGTTTTAACGTCCGCTATCTTGGTTCCGGCACTGAGTTGCCGCATTTGCTCCAGCTCCTCGGCAGAGACCGTTTGCGGCACGAAATCCTGCTCTATCCCCGGCACGCTGTAGTCATAGGCCCAGCGATGCACCACCGGCAATTTCGCTCCCCAGTTACCGTGTACCGGTGGGGTGTTCGGCGTTTGCCATTCCAGACTGGCCGCGCCCCAGGGATTACTGCCTGCGGGCTTACCTTTAAATACACTCCAGGCCAGGTTGAACACGAACAGCAACTGGGAAACGCCGACGGTTAATGCGACCACCGTGATGAAGGCATTCAACTCTTGCGCCGACTGCGGGATGAACGCGTAGTTTTCATAGGCGTAGTAACGGCGCGGCATGCCCTGGAAACCCAAGTAGTGCATGGGGAAGAAAATGGCGTAGGTGCCCAGAAAGGTAATCCAGAAATGCAGCTTGCCCAGGGTGTCGTTAAACATGCGCCCGGTGACTTTCGGGAACCAATGATAGATGCCGCCGAACACCACCAGTACCGGTGCGACCCCCATGACCATATGGAAATGGGCGACGACGAAATAGGTGTCCGAGAGCGGAATGTCCACGATCACATTGCCGAGAAACAACCCGGTCAGACCGCCCACCAGGAAGGTGACGATAAAGGCCAGGGCAAACAGCATCGGCACGGTCAGATGAATGTCGCCCCGCCACAGGGTCAACACCCAGTTATAGACTTTCAGTGCAGTCGGCACTGCGATGATCAAGGTGGTGACGGCGAAGAAAAAGCCAAAGTACGGGTTCATCCCGCTGACATACATATGGTGCGCCCAGACCACAAAGCTGAGCACGCCAATCGCAATAATCGCCCACACCATCATTCGGTAGCCGAAGATATTTTTACGCGCATGGGTGCTGATCAAGTCGGAGACCAGACCAAATGCAGGAAGAGCCACGATGTAGACTTCCGGGTGGCCGAAGAACCAGAACAGGTGCTGGAATAATATCGGGCTGCCGCCCTGATGATTGAGCTGCTGCCCCAGCGAGATGATCGCCGGCATAAAGAAGCTGGTGCCCAATAGTTTGTCGAACAGCATCATGACCGCGCTGACAAACAGCGCCGGGAAGGCCAGCAAGGCCATGATCGAGGCCATGAAGATTCCCCATACGGAGAGCGGCATGCGAAACAAGGTCATGCCGTGCGTGCGTGCCTGCAACACCGTGGTGACGTAGTTCAAACCGCCCATGGTGGCGGCGACAATAAAAATCGCCAGTGAGATGAGCATCAGGACAATGCCCCACTCGACCCCCGGTGTCCCCTTGGTGATGGACTGCGGCGGATAGAGCGTCCAGCCCGAACCGGTGGGACCGCCCGGCACAAAGAAACCGGCGAGCAATACCAGTACCGCCACCAGGTAGAACCAGTAGCTCAGCATGTTGACGTAGGGGAAGACCATGTCGCGGGCGCCCACCATCAGTGGGATCAGATAGTTACCGAAGCCGCCCAGAAACAGAGCCGTCAGCAAATAAATGACCATGATCATGCCGTGCATGGTCATCGCCTGATAGTAAGTATTGGCGTCCATGAACGCCAAACTGCCAGGGAAGCCTATCTGTAAGCGCATCAAGTCGGACAACACCACGGCGATAAGCCCCACGAACAGAGCCGTCAAGGAATATTGAATGGCTATGACCTTGTGGTCCTGACTCCAGATGTATTTGGTCAGGAAACTTTTAGGCTCGTGCAGTGCTTCTGTTTCGGCTTGCTCCGCATAGGCCATCACGTCATCCTCCTGTCGAAGTTTCGGTGTACTGCTGGCGGCTTACGGCTATTTCCCTGGCTGCGCCTTGCTCGTATCAGCGTCGGCATTCGCTTTGGATTTGATAAAAGCGATCAGTGCATTCAACTCCTTATCGCTGGGAGCAAAGACCGGCATGACGGGTGCATATCCCTTGACGATTTTGGCAGCGGGATTAAGAACCGAGTCTTTTATATAGCCCTCATCGACCTTGATGCTCGTACCGTCGGCAAGGGTTTCGGTCTTGCCGTACAGACCCTGCCAGCTGGGACCGATGCCCTTGCTGCCATCGACACTGTGGCAGGCCAGGCAGCCGAGCGATTCAGCCAACTGCTGTCCCTGCGCCGCCAGGTCCTCACCTGGGCCCGGCGCTTGGCCGGCAGCAGATTCGTCGCCTTGTCGCGCAGCACCCAGTGATTTGATCAGGGCGATGAGTGCACCCAGTTCATCGTCATTGAGAGTATAGGTCACCATGACTGGCGGGTAGCCTTGTACCAGGCGGGCCTTCGGATCGAGGATCGACTCTTTCAGGTAAGCCTCATCGACCTGCACACTGCTGCCATCGGCAAGCTGTTCAGTGCGGCCATACAAGCCCTTCCATCCCGGGCCGAGACTGGCACTGCCATCCTGGCTATGGCAGGCCCCGCAACCGTATTTTTCGACCAACTGGCGGCCTTTTTCCAGCACGCTGTCCTGACTGGGCTTGGCAGCCGCGGCTAATGTCTGTGCAAACGTCGGTTGGCTTTTCAGCCATTGATCGAAGGCGCCCTGCTCTTCCACGATCATCTGGCCGCGCATGTTGTAATGACCGACACCACAATATTCAGCGCAAAGAATTTCATACTTTCCGGTTTTGGTCGGAGTAAACCAAAAGTACGACACCATACCCGGCACCATGTCCATCTTGCTGCGGATTTGCGGAACATAGAAATCGTGCAGCACATCTTTGGATCGCAATAAAACTTTCACCGGCTTATCGAGCGGAAGACGAACTTCATTGCTTTTTATCAGTACATCGTCCTGCCCGGCAGGATCATTGGGATCAAGGCCGAGGGGGTTGGTGGAATCAACAAATTTGATATCTGTCTTACCCAACTTCCCGTCTTGGCCGGGGAAGCGAAAGGCCCACTGCCACTGCTGGGCGATCACTTCAAGTTCATAGGCATTTTTCGGTACCCGGATAAAATCATCGTAAACAACCAGGCCTGGCGCCAGCATGGCGACAATACCTACCGAAGTAACGATAATTAACCATAGTTCCAGTTTTTTACTTTCTGGTTGGTAGTGCGCCCTGGATCCCTCCTTGTGACGATA
The DNA here is from genome assembly GCF_058148225.1 of Pseudomonas sp. DF5. Lineage (NCBI taxonomy): Bacteria > Pseudomonadati > Pseudomonadota > Gammaproteobacteria > Pseudomonadales > Pseudomonadaceae > Pseudomonas > Pseudomonas sp. DF5. The sequence continues at coordinate 114,572 of NZ_JBYVYM010000011.1, read as the reverse complement.
ACGCATCACCGCCACCGCCATAAAAACCGTGATGGCGATGAAAAATATTCCGCTAATGATCAGGGTGATAAACAGGGTGGTGTCTATGGATCCCCAGTTGGAAGCTGCCGGTGTTGCATGCCAAGGCGCGAGTATATGGAAGAGTACTGATGCAATAACGATTAGTATCAAGATAATTGCTATTGCCATGTTCTCTTCATCCTGTTCCTGTTGCTCATTGGTTATGCCAAAGCATCGCCACTGACGTCCAAGCAGGGCAGACAACTGCCACCCATCCCGGTGGCAAAGTCAGTAAGAAGTATAGAGCCATCGGGCTGTACCGTGAGGCGGGCAAGCGAGGCCCGGTTGCCAGCTATACTCAATTTCAGATTACGGACGGCAGGGATCGGCCAGAAGCGGCCCAAAAGACGAACCCTGCCTGTGCGTAGCAGTCAGATAAGTGATGGTATTGAGAACAACAGCCACAAAATCCAGCAGTCCACGACGGAGGTTTCGTCATGAGTGCCCTGACGATCGAAGGCTGGTGCAAGCCCAGCCCCGACCAGAAGTCCATCCCGATCGGTGAGATCCATTTTGACGTCGATGACCCCCTTCATCTGCGTCTGGAGCAAGCTGAAGAACGTCTACAAGAGACCCATGAGCCCGAAGCCATGGTCGATGTCGACATGAGCACAATGGATTTGGTCTTGCCAGAGGGATATGGCCCCTTGTCCGACTGCCAGATGCGCGTCTATCTGCATTACGAGCGCGGTCAGTTCCATTTGGTCGGGCATCGAGCGAGCGATGGAAGCTTGATCTACACCAATGCGGTTTTGATTGATCAGTTGCTTTAAAAACGCCGCATGATGCGCGGGAACGCAAAAAACCGGTCCGCAGCGGCCGGTTTTTTATGCCTGAAATTTGAGCATTCCTGGCGCTTCGGCGCTGCGGCAAAACCCTGCAATACAGAAAACGGGTTCTACCCAAACCATCGCGACATGCCCTCCTGGACTCGTTTCATGCAGCTCTTCCATCCGTATCCAGGGTGCGTTGGTGGTTATAGTGTTGATTAGTGATTCTCAGTAGGTATAGTAACCATAAGCACACCACAGGGAGGTGATGTGAATAGCCGGTTTTTGATAAGCCAAATCGTTGCGGACGGCTGGTATCTGGTACGAATCAGGGGGAGTCATCACCACTTCAAGCATCCGACCAAGCCTGGACTGGTGACGGTTCCTCACCCGAAAAAGGACCTGCTCAAGAAAACGGCCATTAGTATTTTGCAACAGGCGCTGCTCTGACGAACCGATGGACTGCGCCCTCGGAGGATAACGAACATGCTTTACCCCATCGCGATTTCCATGGGTGATGACGAACACGCCTGGGGCGTAGAAGTTCCGGATATTCCAGGTTGCTTCTCCGCCGGGGAAGATCTGGATGACGCCATGGCCATGGCTCGCGAAGCCATCGAAGGTCATTTCGAGATTCTGGCCGAAGACGGATCACCGATTCCGCCCGCCAACAAAGTGACCCTGCATGCGGCTAATCCACAGTACGCAGGGTGTACGTGGGCCGTGGTGGATATCGATGTCACCAAATACCTGGGCAAGGCCCAGAAACTCAACATCACCCTGCCCGGCTATCTGCTCAACCGCATCGATGAATACGTACTGCACCATCCGGAAGAGAAAAGTCGCTCCGGGTTTCTAGCCTCGGCGGCGCTCAAGGTTTTGCAGCAAGGCTGATGGCCTGAATCGGGTCAATCAAGGGGACAAATGTGTCCCCTTTGATTCCTCAGCGCGTCGCCACCATAAACAACCGCGGAAACGGCAGCAGCACCGAACCATCGCTCAGCGCCGGATAGGCCTGCTCGATTGCCGCCTGATACTGCTTGAGATAGTGCACCCGTTCCACGTCATCCAGTGCTTCGAGAAAAGGCCGCAAACCGGAGCCCTTGAACCACTCAACCACGCCCGATGCGCCGTCCTTGAGCGGATGGTAGTAAGTGGTGCGCCATACATCGACGCGAGTGCAGTGGCCACGCAGCATTGAGTAGTAGCCGCTTGCACCCTCCATTTCCGTTCGCTGGCCGGCAGCCCTTGCCAGCTTGTCAGCCCAAGGGCCGTTCGCTGCGACCTCGCGCATCAACCGGTGCGACGGTTCGTTGAGATTATCGGGCATCTGGATCGCCAGGCTGCCGCCGGGCGTGAGCCTGTTCACCAGCGACGGCAGCAACCTGGCGTGATCCGGCACCCACTGCAGCACCGCATTGGCGAAAATCACATCGAACGGGCCGGCCTCGTTCCAGGTATCAATGTCAGCGGTGTCGAAACGCACCTGAGGCAAGCGCTTGCGGGCGGCCTCGATCATATCGGTCGAACTGTCCAACCCACGCACCGCGGCATCGGGAAAGCGCTGCATCAGCAACTCGGTCGAATTACCGGGCCCACAACCGATGTCGATGGCCGAACGGACGTCCACCGCAGGGATGGCGGCCAGCAAGTCACGCGCCGGGCGCGTGCGCTCATCTTCAAAAGCTACGTATTGTTTGGCGGACCAACTCATATCGCTCTCCTGTCGGGTGCATTGTTGTCGCCAGGGGCAGACAACCGGTTGGCTACGATACATCGTCCGCGTCAGTTAACCCACGCCCCCACCCGCCAATGCCAGCCATCGTTACGTTGCTCCCAGTGCGGATGCACATAACGATACCCCGGTCGCTCCGGGACCCAATGGCCATGAACCGCGACATAACGCCCGCCTTCCCAACGCCAGTACCCCCTGGACCAGAGGTAACCCGGTCGCCCCGCAGGCTCTACCTCGATAACGCGTTCCGGCGGCGGCTGCGGTGCGATGACCTCAACATATTCACGCTGCACCGGACGCCGGTCATGAACGACCCGTTCCTGCACACAACCCGCTGCGGTAACCACCACTGTCAGCAACACCATGTAACGTAACAACATGCCGCCTCCTCTGGCTTGAAAGCCAAGTTGAGTAAACCAGCAAAAAAAACGCCCCCCTTTTCCACCATGCTCCTGCCTGGTTCATTGCTTTTTTAACAGGTCTTATCTGTCTATTGCCTGAACCCGGATCACTTGACGATCGGAAAACACAGGGGATCCGAATGAGCCTTTTTTATCGCCAAATCGTAGGAAGCCATAACCGAAATGACCGTTCGTCGACCGAACAGCAAAGCAGTTTTGACAGTATAAAAATGGCATCTATAGTCCTATCGCGGCCTGTTGGAAGGAACCCAACCCGTCATTTCAAGGCAAGGAGCAAGGCCAGCTCGTACCCGTGATCGAGTGGGTTCCCCAGTAGTGTGTTCGCAACGGCCACAAGGCAAGCAAGCGTTGTCGTGCCTGGTAAGTAGCCAGACAATCACTATGTTCAAAGGAGCTTCACTATGTCTCGAGTCACGGATGTACTTGTTTCCATCGACACTGAAACCATTCTGAAAAACTACCCGAACATCAGCAAAAACCCTGCTTCGCCGACGCTGATCGACTGGAAGCACGTCTACATGGTCACCAATCAGGACAACGTGGTCAGCGGCCAGGCCGGTGGCGAGCTGGACCTCAAGGCCCAGGTTGGCGATCTGATTCGCTGGCGTGAAACCAGTCTGTCCCAGAGCTTCGAAACCGCCGTAATTTTCTACAAGTTCATCGGCAACTCAGGCAACGAGCTGATCTCCCCACCCTCGCCGCGCCGCGCTACCGCGTGCGTTGCAGTCCCCAACACCAGCAATCCGTCAGTGCCTAGCTGCCAGAAAGTCGACAACCATTACTGGTCCTCGGAAACCCTGGCGTGTGGTCGTGTGACCTACCACTTCAACTTCCTGATCGTCGACCGCAACTGCCAGATCATCGGCTGCTGCTCGTGGGACCCATTCATTTCCATCCATAACTGATGATGGAATCGACCCCTCGGCAACGAGGGGTCACCCCAGTTCGTTGCCGCCTCGGCTGGAACAGGATGTCTTGCTTGAAACCGAAGCGGCTACCGTTTTGCGTCAACATCATGAAAGGAATCCATGATGACTTCCGAACCGATTACCCCTCCTTCGGCGAGTACCGTGACCGCCAATAGCGTGCTGCTGGTCGTCGATGCCGAATCGCTGCTTTCGCGCTATCCACAACCCAGCCTTGACCCGCAAAAGCCGACCGTGATTGAAGATGGTTTCATCTTCGGCATCAGCGCTACATCAGCAGCAGAAAATATTAAAAATGACAGTAAAATCACACTAACTACCAACAACGGAAAAGTCTTTCACATTCGCGGCAGGACCGTCAGTTTGCTGGCTGAACAGAGCGTGGTATTCCACAACATCACAGTGGACGATACCGGGATCCTTTCTCCGCCCAAGCTGATCGTCCACGGCGACCAGACCGTCCCCGCGCCCGACCCCGCCAACCCGAACCAGCCGGGCAGCCACAAGGCCGATGATCATTATTGGGAGTGCTCGCAACTGAGCACGGGCGTGGCAACCTGCGAACTGAGCTTCATGCTGATCAACCAGCGCTGCGAAGCGCTCGGGTATTTCAGCTGGAAGACCAAGGTGACGCTGTCGGCGTGAATAGAGATTATCGAGTAGGAGGCGGCTTCACAGCCGTCGTCCTCTCACACCACCGTAGGTACGGAAACAAGCAAGTCCAGGCACTTACAGTGGCAAGGTATTGCAGTGCTTGATCTCCTTGAGCGAAAAACCGGTGTACATTTCCTTGATATTGCCGAGCGTACGTATGCGATGCATGGCGAGTTCATGGAATGCCTCCATGTCTTTGACGACTACCTGCAGGAGGTAGTCGTATTTCCCCGACACTTTGTGACAGGCAATAATGTTGGGCAGCGCCAGGACGCCCGCTTCGAAATGTTCCATGGCTTGCTCGGAGTGACTATCGAGGGTGACGCTGATGAAAGCAAAAAGTCCAAGCCCTATGGTCTTCGGGTTCAAGTGCGCGTGATACCCGACAATCACCTCCTCTTCCAGGCGCTTCAGGCGCTTCCAGCAGGCTGGCGCTGACAGGCAAACACGAGCGGCGATCTCGGCGTTCGTCAGGCGACCATTCATTTGCAGAATGTCCAGAATTGAACGATCAACCTTATCCATTTCCGCCATGTGTTCTCTCCCTTTAACAATGCGTACGCGGTAGGGCGATTGGTCCCATCCCGCAGGTCCTTGATCAAGCATCCATTTCTAGAAACTACAAATACTAGAAAGAAAATTACATAAAGAACACATTTTGGATAATTAACGACTGAAAAATAACTAAATACAGACTCGTTTCGAAAACTAATTTTCAAGGCACTGAAATACAATTTCTTGTCATTTCCGACACCCAAGCCACTGGCTCTGACAATAAAAATAAGTAACAACGGAGGCAATATTGAGTATTTTCAGAACAAAAGACCTGGACGCAATGATTGCTGCTGCCCGAGCGCCTGCAGGGTTGAAAAAAGTGCTGGGGCCGATGGATTTGGTCCTGATTGGTATCGGTGCAATCGTGGGGACGGGCATCTTTGTATTGACCGGAACCGGCGCATTGACTGCGGGACCAGCCCTTATGGTTTCATTCCTGATAGCGGCGTTGGCCTGTGCTTTTGCAGCGCTCTGTTATGCCGAATTCGCCTCATCTGTACCGGTAGCAGGCTCGATTTACACCTACAGCTACGCGACGCTGGGAGAGTTGGTGGCCTGGATGATCGGCTGGGATCTGATGCTCGAATACGGACTGGCCAGTTCGGCTGTGTCTGTTGGGTGGTCGGGTTACTTCCAGTCCCTGCTGAGCGGATTTGGGCTGAGTCTTCCGGTTGTGCTTACGGCAGCTCCAGGCTCTTTGCCCGGCGTGGAAACCTGGTTCAACCTACCCGCGCTGGTGATTATGCTGGCAATTACCTGGATGCTTTCCATGGGCATCAAGGAATCCGCGCGCGTGAACAACGTGATGGTGATCATCAAAATCGCCGTGGTACTGCTCTTCATCGCCGTTGGTGTGCGACATGTTCAGCCGGCTAACTGGCAACCATTCGCGCCCTTCGGCGGCCATGGCATTTTGAGTGCTTCGGCCTTGGTTTTTTTTGCTTTTATTGGTTTCGATGCGGTTTCCTCTGCCGCCGAAGAAGTGAAAAAACCGGCGCGTGACCTCCCCATCGGTATTATCGGTTCCTTGGCTGTTTGTGCGGTGTTATACGTTGCCGTTTCAATGATCATGACCGGCATCGTGCCCTATGCCCAATTCCTTGGCGTTGATCATCCGGTTTCATTGGCGTTGCAACATGCCGGTGAAAGCTGGGTTGCCGGGTTCGTTGATTTAGGCGCGATAGTTGGCATGACGACTGTCATTCTGGTGATGGCTTACGGTCAAACCAGGATCATCTACGCAATGTCGCGCGACGGACTGCTTCCCCAGCGCCTTTCCAGGGTTCATACACGATTCGGCACCCCATTTTTCGCCACCTGGATGGTCGGAATAGTCTTCGGGCTGATCTCGGCACTGATTCCGCTGAACGTCCTCGCCGAGTTGATCAACATCGGTACGTTGGCCGCATTCAGTCTGATCTCGGTGGCAGTGATCGTATTGCGCAAGACCCGACCTGATCTTCCTCGCGCATTCAGATGCCCGGGCGTGCCCATTGTTCCATTGCTCGCCATCGCGTTCTGCGTAACCTTGATGACCTTCCTCAAGCAGACGACCTGGCTGGCATTTGGGGCGTGGTTGGCAATTGGCCTGGTGATCTACTTTGCCTATGCGAGGCGCCGCTCGTTATTGCATTAATCCAGCATTTCGTCAGGTCTGGAGTATCAATCAACCTCCAATAGTTTTCAGGTGCGAAACTGCATTCCAGTTGCGCACCTGATTACATTCGCCTGTCAATCCTCACCTCATTTGTCCTGTTTTTAGCCCTAGGAGACCAGTGGCGCGCATTGGCAGTGGCACGCGAACTCTATTTATTCAGTTACCCCATTTAACTCATGACTTAGGCCCGCCACGGTGGAAGAGCCCCTTCGAAAAGTGAAAAGGCTCGATGCAGGAAACCGTTGAAGCGAGCAGCATCACGCCGCAGCCCTGCCTGTTGACCACCAATCAGGCACAGATGGGCCACCTGACCAATCACTTCTGCTTGGCCTGGCATATGGACCAAGCGGCGGCACGTGCGTATCGCGAAGTCCAGTCGTCTTGTATCAACACGCTGCTGAAACTCGCCTACCAACGGATCATGCAGCGACCAGGCTCGGATGGAAATTTCCCGCCCAGGTTGTTTCTCAGCGGCAATACTCAAGTAGCGTTTCAAGGTTTCGCCCGCGCTACGACCCTGCGCCGCATAAGCGAGCATGCGCTCCGTGTAGTCTTCTTCCCAAGCGGCCAGCAAGGTGCGGACAAAGTCTTCGCGATTGCGGAAATGGTGATAAAACGATCCGCGGGTCACATTCAATCGGCGCGATAGACTCTCGGCCGAAACGCCAATGTGCCCGATTTGGTCGAGAGCCTCAAAACCAGCCGCGATCCAATGGTTACGAGTTAGTTTTCTCACCCGTTATTTCGCTCCATGTTTAGCGCCATACAGACTGTGTATGGTGCGCAACCGATTGATACGCTGCGAACACCAGCAAAGATGGCCGTTGCGTTTTGCACGCCAGCACTTTTCATGGAGCTCGCCTTGAAGAAAATCGTTCTGGTTGCTTTCGACCAATTCACTGATATCGACCTATTCCTGATGTGGGACATCTTAGGCCGCAACACCGAGGACTGGCACGTCCGAATATTGGGTTCCAGCTCTATCGTGCGATCGGCGCACGGCCTGCCTGTTTCGGTGCACGGTCCGCTTTCCGAGGCCAATAGCGCCGACGCGGTATTGTTCGTCAGCGGCAAGGAAGGGATACCCGCTGCACTTGCCGCCCCAGATTTCCTGCCGTCGTTTGAACTTGACTCCAGACGCCAGCGAATCGGCTCCATATGCGCCGGAGCTTTCATTCTCGAACGGCTTGGGCTACTCAGCGGCCAAGCAACTACACATCCGGATGCACGATCGAGCTTGCAAGCTCTGGGACTTGAGCCCCTGGACCAGCCTCTTGTATGCCAGGGGAACGTTGCAACCGCTGGCGGATGCCTTTCGGCGCTCTATCTGGTGGGATGGTTGGTTGAATCCTGGTTCGATGTCGACAAGCGCCGTGCGACGTTGCTCCCTGTTCTGCCAGCCGGGCAGCAAGAGCTCTATGATGCCTTGATCGGGTTCAGTATCCGACAAGCACTTACAGGGCGACAAGGAGCGTTACACGACAAACCATCGCAACAAGAGACGCGACATGGCATGTCGTCTAATTGGTAGTTAGAACTCAGGAGAGATCCCCGATGCCCCGAGAATTTGAGCTCATTATGTCCGTGCCAGTCCCCTCGAGGTCCGGCATCACCCACCTTTACAAGTCGATGAACCTGGCGGACGCTTTTGCGATTCGGCTCCCTGCGGGCACATCCAGCAATCCAGATTTGCTAGCTCGATTCATCCTTTCCCACCAGCCATCCTGGATCGGATGGCTCATGAAAGTCCGAGACACTATCGCTGCCTGTTTTGGTCTCAAGATAGCCAAACATTTAGCATCACTTGCTAATCGGATTGGAATCTTCAAGGTCTACAGCACGAACCAGACTGAAATCGTGTTGGGAGAGGACGACAAGCACCTCGACTTCCGGATATCGATCCTATGTTCTGGAGAGACAGGGCCAGAAGGCAGTCGCCAACTCGTTTTTTCAACCGTGGTCCAGTGCCACAACCGTCTAGGCCGGGCCTATATCTTCGTTATTGCCCCATTTCACCGCTTGGTTGTTAAGGCCAGCCTCCTCAGTGCTGCGCGCATCGGTTGGCCTCTGGCTACCTGCCCCTAAGGCTGAGAGCGCTTCTAACCCTTCCATCGAAAGGCTGTTCTTGCAGGCCTGGCCAAGTCTCTCATGTCAAACGTCAGGCCTCTAAGATGCATTCAATATCTCTACGGCGCACCACAAAGAACCGGCCTCAAAGGCCGGTTCTTTTTATGGTACGTATCCAACAGTGCTAGTCGTAATAGCCAACAGTCTTCTTCAAGTGGTCCGAATAATCATAAATCTCATCAACCGATCCAATCGGATGCCGCGTCTCGTTTTTTTCTTCGTCAAAAATCCCAATGTACTTTTGTGAACGATTGAAGTGAAGGCGACAAATCGGTTTGCGATTGTTGTCATCCAGCAAAATGCCAAAGTAGCTTTGCGTGTCGCGTTGCACTATCCGTTTAGCATCCACAACCGAACGAACCACTGCCCGGACAATGTGATACCCCTCCAACTCCTCCAGAGTCGTCAGGACTTTATCCTCTGATTCATCACGTTGACCTGTCTGATCACTGCCGCCAGCAGGAACCGGTACCGATGCCAGCGCAGGCTGAATGGCACCACTCATAGCTGATTTGAGTCGGTCATTGATCTGATCATTGAGAAACTGCACGACCGCTTTTCTCGTTAGCTCTTGAAACTGCTCACGGACTTTCTGGGTGATGACCCCGTCATACACTCGAGAGGCAAAGACTTTTACAAAGTCGTCATCAGGCTTGAGGACCTGCGAAGCAATGACCTTCTTGATCTGACTGACGTATTTCAACTCACCCGCGGCGTTGATGATCGAATCCACATCGAATGCAGACTTGGTGAGCTTGATCAATTCGGGGACGGAGTACTCGTCGATATCCAGAAGATCGAGTTCAAGAAACGGTTTTTCATCCATCTTGTTGGGCGCATCCAGGTCGGTGAAGAATTTGTAGACCTGGCCGTTGGTGAGGATGGAGATTCGAGCGCTGGTGACATGGAAATAGCGAAACAGCTGGGAGGCATGATTGATGTGCAGCGGCTCGCCGATTTTTTTGCACTCGATGAGGATCTGTACCTCCCCTTCTTTCATGATCGCGTAGTCAATTTTTTCTCCTTTTTTGGTTCCGATATCGCAAACGAATTCCGGAGTCACCTCACTCGGATCAAAGACATCGTAGCCCAGCACTGTACTGATAAAGGGCATGACGAAAGCATTCTTGGTGGCCTCCTCTGTCTGAATGGCAGCGCTTTGCAAACGAACCTTGGCGGCTAGACTTGCTAACTTCTCAAAGAATTCCATGAGTGACCTCTTACTTGATGTCGATCCGTGTGTTTGCGTACTGGCAAATTGACTTCCATTGATACTAGACACAAACCGGCACAAAGAAAGATTCCAATCAAAGATTCCAAATGCAGCAATTTCCCTTCAAAGCCCTTGGCTGTTCATCGACAGTGGGACTTTCCAGCAGAATTTTCATCACACTCGTGCGGTCTGAAAATCAGGCGCATCCGTATAAGGAGCACGGCAATGAAATTCGCGAAAATCGCACAGAAACTCTCCCTGTGGGCGGGCCAACCCCGAACATTCATGGGGGCGATCATTTTGATTTTCCTTTGGGGGCTGAGCGGGCCGATTTTTCATTTCGACGATACCTGGCAGCTGATCATCAACACCTCAACCACCATCATCACCTTCCTGATGGTGTTCCTGATCCAGAACACCCAGAACCGCGACACGGACATTCTGCACTTGAAGATCGATGAGCTATTGCGGGTAACCAAGGAAGCGCAGAACGCGATGCTGGGGCTCGAGTCGCTGGACCTCAATCAGCTGGAAGCGTTGAGAAAGAAATATCGCAACCTCGGTGAGGGTGAAACGATTTCGCTGGACGGCACGGTCGTCGAGGAAACAAAAAAGCAGGATTTGAATCAATGCTGATCTACGTCCCGCGGGTGGCCGACATCACCCGCGGGGGCAAGCAACTAGCGACTGGCTTGCAGTGCCCTGGCCATTTGCAGATGGTTTTGCAGCTTGGGCAGGGTTTCTTCGGCGAACGCTTTGATTTGCGGCACGTCCGTGGTCTGCGCTTGTTGTTGAAGTTGCTCGATGGCTTCCTGGGTGGTTTTTACCTGACTGTCGACGTACGCCTGATCGAAAGAGGTATCGTCCTTAATCTCCGGCATCAAGGCTTTGGCCTTGTCGACCACCTCCTCGCGAGGCGCGACCGGTAAATCGAGTTGCTTGGCAATTTTCGCCAGATGCTGGTTGGCGGTGGTGCGATCGTTGATCACCACGATGGTGTAATCCTTGACCTCTTTGGATTCGGTTTTCTGGTGCGCCAGACGACTGGCTTCGATGTCGGCAATGCCTTGGGCCGAAGCCTCATTGACGAATTCGGTGGGAGACTGGGCAAAGGCACTGCTGGCACACAGGCCCAGTAATGTGGCAAAACCGGCATTGCGTAAACGGGTGGCCATCCGGCTCATGGTCGCGCCCTCCTTCTTGAAATTCAAACGGGAGCTTGCGCCCCCGTCTATTAAACAAAACCACCTTCACCTGTTACCGAGACTTCTGACCGCCTTTGCGGTCCATGCTTCCTTTCGAAGAGTCTTTATCAACGGTCGTCGTGGTGGTTTTCCCACCTTTGCGACCGGCTTCAGACGCCTTGGTTCGATCGTTGGCGAAGCCTCCCGGGTTCGGATTTTTTGAAGTAGGCATGGTTCTCATCCTCTTGGTGATGATCACAGCGAGCAATCGCCCGCATAGGATATGAATTTCCATGCCAAAAAAGGTTTAGAAAACCTGGCAGCGCCGCGACGAACGGTGACGGATTTTCAGACCCCGAGACGTGAATGGTGCTGGCGCTTGGAGGCGTACATCGCCTCATCCGCATGCCTGAACAGCTGCTTTTCTTCAGTACCATTTTCGGGGTATCGCGCGACGCCGATGCTCGGCTGGATCGTCAGGCTGTGCCCGTCCAGACGCAGGGGCTGAACCAGCACCTGACGGATTTTCCCCGCCACATTCTCGGCGTCTTCCGCGACGTGGATGCTGTGCAACAGCACGACAAATTCATCACCGCCAATGCGCGCCACCGTGTCGGTTTCGCGCACGCAGCCCTTGAGCCTATTGGAGACTGCTTGCAGCAGCATGTCGCCGACCGCATGACCGAAGGTGTCATTGACTTGCTTGAAGCGGTCGAGGTCGACATAGAGCAATGCCATTCGACCGGAGTCTGCCCGGGCCAGTGCCAGCGAGGCTTTCAGGCGTTCGCGCAGCAATTCGCGATTGGGCAGCTGAGTCAGTTGATCGTACTGGGCCATGCGCTGGAGCCGGGCATGCAATTGCTTGCGTTCGATCGCGGTCGCGACCTGGGCACAAACATACTGCAGCAGCTCCTTGTCTTGCTCGGTGTAGCGCTCGCCGCCCGGCACGCTTTTGACGATCAGAGCGCCAATGGTGCCGTTTTGCGAACTCAACGGCACGCCCAGCCAGCAGGGTGAGTCGTGGCCCCTGACCAAAGCCGCAAACCCTTCAGGCAGATTGTCCTGATCCGGGGTCAGCAGAATCGGCAAGCCACTGCGAATCACTTCTGCGCACAAACGCCCGGTAACAGTCCCGGGATCCTCGGGTTGCAGCTCATGGTCGTCGACGTGATAGGGGAAATTCAGCTGCGCACAGTGCTCGTCATACAGCGCCACGGAGAAATTCAACGCCGGCAGCCATTCGCCGATGATCGAATGGATGCGTTTGAACAGCGCCAGCAAATCTTCCGCCGCGTGGGCCGCTTCGGAGATCGCATACAGCGCCGCTTGTCGGGACTCGGCCTGTTTGCGCTCGGTGATGTCGCGAGCCACGGCGATACGCAACTGATCGACCTCCGACCAGCGTGCCGACCAGAGTATGTGCACCACCCTGCCGTCCTTGCGCAGGTAACGATTTTCAAAGTTGAGCTTGGGTTCGCCCCCCATGATATCCCGCGCGGCGTCGAGGGTACGCTGTCGGTCGGCGGGATGAACCAGGTCGATCATCGACTGACCGATCAGCTCGTCGGGGGTGTAACCGAAAATGCGCTCGCAGGCCGCGCTGACAAATACGAAGCGACCTTGTTTGTCCACCGCACAGACGGCATCCAGCAAGAGGTCGATGTAACTCGCCAGTGGCGCGGAATTTCTGGTTTCCATGATGCCGAGCGCGTGTCCGGACAATGCAACAATTGAACAACCCCTCCCTGACCGGTCATACGCCCGAGCGATGACGTGCAGCCGACGCGTCCCTGCGTTCAGCCTCAAGCCTTGTTCGTCACCAGCCCTGGCAGCGCATGCACCAGGGCATTGATGGCGAAGCCGATGAACATGACCCCGCACAAGCGGGTGATCGCCAGTTCATGACGCTGATACAACGTGCGCACCTGACGCGCACCGACGATGCTAATGAGAATAGCGTAGGCCAAAAGGCCACCAATGAAGCTCAAGATGATCAACCAGGGCAACATGGACCAATGCAGCAACTCTGCACGGCTGGACAACAGCGCAGTAAAGGTCGCCACCGCCACCGGGTATGCCTTGGGGTTGGTCAGGCCGAACAGGATGCCGTGCCAGAACGGCTGCCGCGCCGGGCCCTGAGGCGCCTCGGCACTGGCGCGACGAGCGCGAACCGCGCGCAGCCCCAGCCAGAACAAATAAAGCCCACTGAGCACACCCAGCACATCGAACGCAGTGCTGCCGATTTCCCGCGCACCGACAATCGCAATCAGTGCAGTGCTGCACCAGACCACGTCGCCCAGCAAATGCCCGCACAGAAACCCCGCCCCGGCCCGCCGTCCGCGTGCCGCGCCGATGCCGAACACCGCCAACACACCGGGCCCCGGCGTAATGCCATAAATGAAGCCCGAGGCGAGAACGGCCATTAGCAGCGATGGAGTCATGGAAATTCCTGAGGACGCCGGGTGAAGGGGCGCAATTCTATCTCAGGACGCCGAACATCGACTCACTGATCGTCGAAGAACTTCATCCCCGCATAGGGTCGCTGCCGACAAGCCACCAGCCGCGACGCCAGATCCCCGACATGCGCCTCAAGCTTGTGCCCATCCGGGTCGAGAAAATAGAACGACGCACCTTCACTGCGGTTGTCCCGCCATTCCCGCACGTTGGCGGATCGCAGGCGCTCGACGAACGGCAGGAAGTCCACAGCTTCGAGGCTGAAGGCGTAATGGGTGTAGTCGGCGGCCGGCACGGACTCGCGCCGTGGATCGAGAGAAAGGCACAGCCACAGACCGGGTAGCGAGAGATAGGCGCCGGTGTCCCAAGTGGCTGCAAGCTGAAGTTGCAGCAGATCGCGATAGAACGCCACGCTGCGGTTCAGGTCAGTGACGGCGAGGGTCAGGTGGTTGAGGCCGGTTAGCATGGGTTGGGTAACCTTGAGTCTCTCTGGGTGGTCGCGAGCGGAGAGTAAAGCTTAAACATCCTTGAGCGTACAGCCGACGGGGGCTTTGTTGGCTGAGAGTCAGTCTTCGCGAGCAAGCCCGCTCCCACAGGGAGTGGCGGCGGGCACGAATCCTGTGCCCGACGCGGTCAATGTGGGAGCGGGCTTGCTCGCGAAAGCGGTATTTCTGACGCCGCGAACTTCAGAACTTGTCGAGCGTGCGCAGCTTCTGCGGCAACCCCCACAGCAACAACGCAGCGGCGATCAGCGCGGCGACACCGATGACGTACAGCGCGGGGGTGGTGCTGCCGGTCAGGTCTTTGATCCGCCCGACCATGACCGGGCTGACGATCCCACCGAACTGGCCAAGGGTATTGATCACCGCGATCCCGCCAGCGGCGCCTGCCCCGGCACCGGCCAGGAGTTTCGGTGGCAGGGTCCAGAAGCTCGGGATGGACGCGATGATCCCGGCACCGAGCAAGCCCAGGGCAACAATCAGGAAAGTCGTGTGGTTGGCGAAAATTCCTGCGCAGAAGAAACCCACCGCACCTGCCGCCACCAGACCCGCGACAAACTTGCGCCGCTCACCGGTGGCGTCTGATAACCGCCCGATCACCACCATGCTGATGGCGCCGCAGATGTAGGGAATGGCGGTCAGCAAGCCGATCATCACCGGGCTCTCGGTGCCGGCACTGCGGATCAGTTGCGGCGCCCAGAAATTCAAGCCGTAAGACGCCACCTGAATCAGAAAGTAGATCAGCCCCAGCATCAGGAAACCCGGAATCCGGAGTGCGGCCAGCAAGGAGCCGCCGCTCTTGTGGGGTTCGTGGTGCGCGATACGGCTGGCGAGCAGTGTCTTCTCCGACGGGGTCAACCAATGGGCATCTTCGATGCGGTCCTTGAGCACGGTCAGCACCAACAAGCCAAGGCCGATGCAAGGAACGCCACCGAGCAGAAACAGCCAATGCCAGCCGCGCATATCGAGGAAGCCATCAAGGTGTTGCAGCACCAACCCGGAGAACGGTGCGCCAACCAGCCCGGCAAACGCCGACGCGAGAAACAGCATCGAGGTGATGCGCCCCCGATAGTGCTGCGGGAACCACAGCGTCAGGTAATACAACACGCCCGGAGCAAAACCCGCCTCCATCGCACCGATCACGAAACGCAGGGCGTAGAACTGCCATTCGCTGTTGACGAAGACCATGGCCGCCGTCGCGAGCCCCCACGACATCATGATCCGGGCGATCCAGCGCCGGGCACCCACCTTGTAAAGCATCATGTTGCTCGGCACTTCAAAGATCACATAACCGACTACAAACAGCCCGGCGCCGAGGCCGTAAGCGGTATCGCTCAGGCTCAGGTCGGCCTGCAACTGGAATTTGGCGAAGCTGATGTTGATGCGGTCGAAAAACGCGAACAGGTAGCAGACCATGATCAGCGGCATCAGTCGCCAGGCGACTTTGCGGACCAGGGCTTTTTCGGCGTCGTGACTAACGGACGGGCTCACGCCCGCCTCCAGAACATTGAGGCTCATCGTGGTTTCTCCAGGCAGACGTCCCGTGGGCGTCCGATTGTTTTTGTTGTCTGGTTCGTTGTGGCTTTTGTAGGAGCGAGGCTTGCCCGCGAAGGCGGTGTGTCGGCCTCCATCGATGCTGAATGTCAGACCGCTTTCGCGGGCAAGCCTCGCTCCTACAGTGTTTGTTCGGTGGTTCAGGACGGTGTCGGGTGCAGGTCGCAGTTACGTCCGGCCTTGGCGAGCTGCCCGGGCACTTCATGGCCCAGCAATGCGGGTAAGCCTCGCGACAATCGCAGCAACAACGGCAAGTCGATGCCGGTGCGAATGCCGACTTCATCGCACAGATTGACCAAATCTTCGGTGCAGATATTGCCCGAGGCACCCGGTGCAAACGGGCAACCGCCAAGACCACCGAGGGCTGCGTCAAAGCGCCGGGCTCCGGCCTCGTAAGCTGCCAATACGTTGCACAGACCGAGGCCGCGCGTGTTGTGGAAATGCAGGGTCAGATCAGCCGGTGAAACCCGTTGCAACACCCGTCGCACCACACGGTCGACCTGGCGTGGATTGGCCATGCCGGTGGTGTCGGCCAGGGTAATGCCCGTAATGCCGAGCTCCTGATAAGCCTCGACAATCTGCAGCACGCGATCCTCATCGATCGTGCCTTCAAACGGGCATCCGAAGGTCGTGGCGATGCTGCCGTTGAGCCGCACCGGCGTGCTGCGAACGAACTCGACGATCTCGCCGAACGCAGCCAATGACGCCTCGCAGCGCATCCGCATGTTCGCCAGGTTGTGGGTCTGGCTGGCGGACATCACCAGGTTCAGCTCGTCGGCCCCCGAGTCCAGTGCTCGTTGTGCGCCTTTGAGGTTAGGGATCAACGCGACATAGATCACGCCCGGCTGTCGGGCGATGCCCTTGAACACTGGCTCGCCATCGCGCAGCGCCGGAATCGCCTTGGGCGACACGAACGAACCGGCTTCGATGCGGCTGAAACCCGCCAGCGACAACTGATCGATCAACGCAATCTTGTCGGCGGTTTCGACCCAGGTAGGCTCGATCTGCAAGCCGTCACGCGGGGAAACCTCCTGAACGATCAGCGTCTGGGAATAATCAGTGATCATTGCACCACCCCTTCAGCTTTCAACCGTTCGATGTCCTGGTCAGTCAGGCCCAGCCCCGCGAGGATGCCGTCGGTGTGCTGACCCAGGCTCGGCCCCGACCAGTTCACGCCACCAGGGGTCTCGGACATTTTCGGTACGATGCCCGGCATCTTCACCGTGGCACCGCCCGGCAGTTCGGCGTTGAGCAGCATGCCCCGCGCCTGATAGTGAGGATCGGCAACGATGTCGGCCACCGAATAGATGCGCCCGGCCGGGACTTCGGCAGCTTCCAGAGCCGCCAACACCTCATCGATCGGCAGGCTGCTGGTCCAGTGAGTAATGGCTGCGTCGAGCACGTTACTTTTGGCGGCGCGGCCATCGTTATGCGCGAACTCCGGCGCTTCGGCCAGGTCGGCCCGGCCAATCACCGCCATCAGACGCTTGTAGATCGGGTCGCTGTTGCCGGCGATCACCACGTAGGCACCGTCGGCAGTCAGGTAGGTGTTGGACGGCGCAATACCCGGTAACGCCCCGCCGCTGCGCTCGCGCACATGACCGAGCATGTCGTATTCCGGCACCAGGCTTTCCATGACGTTGAACACGCTTTCGGCCAACGACACATCAACCACTTGCCCGCCGCCCTGCCCGGTCTTGACCCGCAGCAGCGACATCAAGGCACCGATGACCGCGTGCAGCGAAGCCAGGGAATCCCCCAGACTCACCCCCACTCGGGCCGGCGGCGAACCGGGAGTACCGGTGGTATAGCGAATCCCGCCCATCGCCTCGCCGATCGCCCCGAAACCCGGACGATCACGGTACGGGCCGGTCTGGCCGTAACCGGAAATGCGCACCAGCGTCAGGCTGGGATTGAGGGCATGCAACACGTCCCAGCCCAGGCCGAGTTTCTCCAGGGCGCCGGGGCGCAGGTTTTCGATCAGCACATCGGCATCGGTCGCCAGTTGCTTGACCAGCTCGATGCCTTCAGGGGATTTCAGATTCAGCGCCAGGGACTTCTTGTTTCGCGATTGCAGGTACCACCACAACGAAGTGCCTTCGTGCAGCTTGCGCCATTTGCGCAAGGGATCGCCCTGGCCCATGGCTTCGATCTTGATCACTTCGGCGCCGAACTCGGCCAGCATGCGCGCGGCAAACGGTGCGGCGATCAGTGTGCCGATTTCGATCACTTTGATTGCACTCAAGGGGGCAGTCATCGCGGGGTACCTCTTGTTCTTGGAATATGCGCCAAGGCTAGAGGACCGGGTGTCCAGGAATCCAACCTTCTGTTGGCAACGACCGTTCGCGAAACGCGAATGCCTGGCTGGAGATGATCGCGACCTCAAGTCAGTCTTCGCGGGCAAGTCAGATCACCGCACCGCTCGCTCCTACAGGATTTCGGTTAGTCGTGTATTTGCGTCCGCCTGTAGGAGCGAGGCTTGCCCGCGAAGAGGCCCGTCCATGCAATCGAGAACTGTCAGGCCTGGCCACGCAAATGCTCAAACAACATCCGGCTCACCGGCGACAGCGCCGCTTGATCGCGCACCACCAGAATCAACGCACGATCCGACCAGTCATCCGTCAGCGGCACCGCGTGCAACCCCAGCGCCCGGCCAAACAGTTCGTAGGCCTTCAGCGGCAGGATGCCGATGCCCATATTGGCCTGGACCATCCGGCACATGGCGTCGAACCCCGGCACATGAATTCGTAGCCTCAGTACCTTGCCGGCCTTGCGCGCGGCTGCATGGGTGCGCATGTTGATGGAACTGGCCGAATGCAGACCGACATAATCGCTGTCCAGCGTGTCGGCAAATGCCAGGGTCGAACGACTGGCCAGCGGATGATCGGCCGGCATCAGCACGACCAGTTTATCCTGGCGATAAACAACACTGTGCAGTCCCTTGACGTCGCTGTCGCTGGAACAGATCCCAAGGTCCGCCACACCATCGAGCACACCCTGAATCACCCCACTACTGGGGCGCTCCTCGAGGTCGGTCTTGACCTGCGGATGGCGCGCGGAAAAGTCCCGCAGGTCTTCGGGCAGGAATTGAATGATCGCCGACAGATTGGCGAGCATCCGCACATAACCGCGTACACCGTGGCTGTGTTCGCCCAGCTCGAGGCCCATTTTCTCAACGTTGAACAGCATCTGCCGGGCATAGTGCAGCAGGGTTTCACCGGCCGGTGTCAGGGTCATGCCCTTGGCCTGACGCACGAAGAGGCTAATGCCCAGCGCCTCTTCCAGTTCCATTAAGCGCTTGCTGGCCGCCGACACCGCGATCGCTTCGCGGGCGGCGGCACGGGTCAGGGTGCCCTCTTCGTGGACGGCCACAAACAGCTGGAGAGTGATCAGGTCAAGGCGGCGGATCAGGCTTTTTTGCAGCATGGCTGGGCTCGATGATTTCGGTGCGACTGAGTCGGCAGGATAGCCCGGATTCGATTCGTGCCCGCCATCCAATGACCCACAGCACTCCGGGGCATCGCCCTACAACAAATTCTCTTACAACTCTCAGTACTACCGGAAACAGCCGATTCAAAGCCCAGCGGGACTCTCTGTAAAGTCTGGCAACACACACAAACTGCAACAAACCCACGGATAGATTCACTCAAGGAATGTCACTCACACATGAACCAGATACCGTACACGGCGCACACCTTCACCAACTACCGCAAACTCGTTTCATTGGCTGATCATGATTGGGAGACCGCCGAAACCGGAAAAATCGCGGGGCTCAACGTTGAGATAAAAAGTGCCAACCGCATGCTCGATCAGTATGGGAGAGCGTTTCATCATTTCTGTACAACGTCATACCTGGGTCTGGATCACCATCCCGATATTCTCGACGGTGCCATGACCACGCTGTGGGAAACCGGCACACTTCGCATCGCCAATTCCAAGAACCGCTGCAAGCTGGCGATTCTGGACCAATACGAAACCGAACTGTCCGAGTTGTTCGGCGCCAGTTGCCTGAGCACTCTGTCGTGCAGTGCGGCGAGCGCCGGAATCCTGCCGTTGCTGGCCAGCGGCGTATTCACGGAAAATCGCCCTCCAGTGATGGTTTTCGACCGGTTGGCGCACTACTCGATGAATCACCTGAAAGCCGCCTGTGCCGATGAAACCACGGTCGTGACGTGCCCGCATAACGACATGGATTTCCTCGAGACACTGTGTCAACGGCACACCAGGGTCGCGTATATCGCCGACGGCGCCTACAGCATGGGCGGGGTTGCGGACATGGACAGCCTTTTGTATCTGAAGGACCGCTATGGGCTGTTTCTCTATCTGGACGACTCCCACGCACTTTCCGCTGTAGGAACATTCGGCGCCGGTCTCGTGCGTCCCAGGCTGCATACCCTGGATGATGACTGTCTCATTGTCGCCTCGCTGGCCAAGTCGTTCGGCGCCAGCGGCGGACTGGTGATGCTGGGCAGTGAACGGCAGAAGAAGCTCATTGCACGTTACGGCGGCCCCAGTAACTGGTCGCAAAGCCTGAACAGTGCAGCCATTGGCGCGGGCCGGGCATCCATCCAGCTACACCACACCCTGGAATTCGCCGCATTGCAGGAAAAGCTTCAGGTTAATATCCGCCTCTTCGACAGCCTCATACGAACCGGACAACACAACAGCAACATGGCGATTCGACTGGTCAATTGCGGTGAGGCATCGTTGGCCAACACCATCGCCATTGAACTGGCCAATCACGGATTCTTCACCTCGGCAGTCTTTTTCCCGGTAGTTGCACAAGACAAGGCAGCCATCAGAATCACCCTGCGCGCCGACATGGAGACGACGCTGATCCGCCATTTCTGTGAACTCATCACCGAGCTTTTACGCACGCACGGCCGGGACATCGGCAGCTGAAAAATCCAGGGAAGATCAAATGAAGAGCAGCACCACCCTCCTCATCACCTGCTGCACGGTTTTTCTCGCTCAATTGGGCATGAGCATTTACCTGTCGGCGCTGCCGGAAATTGCCGGTGATCTGTCCGCCGATGCCTCGCAGGTTTCATGGGGATTGGCGGTGTATCTGATCGGCATGGCGCTGCCGATGCTGTTCTGGGGCAGCCTGGGCCAGCGCATTGGTCGCAAGCCGGTGTTGCTCGCGGCGCTCGGCCTCTATGGGCTGGGCAACCTGGCCCTGCCCCTGGGCCAGACACTTGAATCGTTCCTGGTTTTTCGCCTGATTCAGGGGATTGGCGCCAGCGGGATTTCAGTCATGGCCCGGGTGCTGATCCGCGACAGTTTTCGCGGCGATCTGCTGGCCAAGGCGTTGTCCTGGATATCGATTTCCTTTGTGGTGGCGCTGGGCATCGGTCAATACTTGGGATCGATCATCCAGGTGACACTGGGCTGGCCAGCGATTTTCTACTTATTGGGTGGTGCGAGCCTGTTAATGGCGCTGGTAGTGGCACGGGTCATGTTCCCGATGCTGGCAGAAGAGAACACACCATCATCGGCCTGGACGAGCTACGGGCACATTCTGCGTCATCGGGCCTTCCTGTTTCCGGCCCTCGCCGGTGGCTTGGGGTATGGGGTGATTGTCGCGTTCAACACCGCTGCACCGCTGATTCTGCAAGGCGCCTTCAAGTGGTCGGCAGTGGAATACGGCTTGTTGGGCTGGCCCATCAGCGCGGCGTACTTTCTCGGGGCCGTGGCGGTCAATCGCTTCGTACTGCATACCGGTCAGCAATGGCTGATGACGGCGGGCGTCGGGCTGATACTGGCCGGCAGCGCAGTCATGTTGCTGGGTAGCCTCGCAGGCACGTCTATCGCGCTGCTGTTCTGGTTGCCCTATTGTTTTGCAGTATTCGGCCAATCGCTGATTTACCCGATCAGCCTGTCCCTGGCCAACCACGGTTCGCCGGTCGGCGGTGCTTATGCGATGGCATTGAGCGGTTTCATTCATCAACTGATGGCCGCCGTTATCGGTGGTATCGCCAGCCTGATAGCCAGCCAGCAGGCATGGCCGTTGTCGCTGTTGTGCACCTTGCTGGCCTTGGGCGCGCTGCTTTGCGTAGTGCTCGCGCCCGGCCGTCGAACCGCTTAGAACGCGCTGCGGAAAATCTCCTCGATCTGCCGCTGATCCGCCGCCCGTGGGTTGGTCAGTCCACAGGCGTCCTTGAGGGCATTGCCGGCAAGGACCGGGATGTCATTGAGCCTGGCACCGAGTTCACGCAAACCGGCGGGAATGTCCACATCCCTGGCCAGGCTGCGGATCGCCGCGATCGCCGCCTGCGCGCCCTCTTCCGGACTGAGCCCGCGAATGTCGGCCCCCATCGCATGGGCAACGTCGGTCAGGCGAGGGGCACAAACCAGCGCGTTGAAGCTCTGCACGTGAGGTAGC
The DNA here is from genome assembly GCF_058148225.1 of Pseudomonas sp. DF5. Classification (NCBI taxonomy): domain Bacteria; kingdom Pseudomonadati; phylum Pseudomonadota; class Gammaproteobacteria; order Pseudomonadales; family Pseudomonadaceae; genus Pseudomonas; species Pseudomonas sp. DF5. The sequence continues at coordinate 92,376 of NZ_JBYVYM010000011.1, read as the reverse complement.
AGCACCGCGTTGCACACACCATGGGGCAGGTCGTAGAACCCGCCTAACTGATGGGCCATCGCGTGAACGTAGCCAAGGGACGCATTGTTGAACGCCATGCCCGCCATAAATTGCGCGTAGGCCATGTTTTCCCGAGCGATCATGTCACTGCCGTCCCGCACCGCCTGGCGCAGGTTGTCGCTGATCAATGTGATGGCTTTCAGCGCACAGGCATCGGTAATCGGGTTGGCTGCCGTGGAGACGTAGGCTTCGACGGCATGGGTCAATGCGTCCATGCCGGTGGCGGCGGTCAGGCCCTTGGGCATGGCGACCATCAGTTCCGGGTCGTTGACTGACAGCAGCGGCGTAACGTTGCGGTCGACGATGGCCATTTTTACGTGGCGCGATTCATCCGTGATGATGCAAAAACGGGTCATCTCGCTGGCAGTGCCGGCGGTGGTGTTGATCGCGATCAACGGTAGCTGGGGTTTGGCCGACTGATCGACACCTTCGTAGTCACGGATCGTCCCACCGTTTGTGGCGCACAAGGCGATACCCTTGGCGCAGTCGTGAGGCGAACCGCCGCCCAGAGACACCACGAAATCACAGCGACTTTCCTTGAGCAGGCCAAGGCCATGCTCGACGTTGGCGATGCTCGGATTCGGCTTGGCGCCGTCGAAGATCACCGAGTCGATGTCCTGCAACGCCAGTTTCTCGGCAATCCTCGATGCCACGCCAGCCTTGGCCAGCCCGGTGTCAGTGACGATCAGTGCCTTGCGAAAACCATACTTGCCAATGGCGTCCATGGCTTCGTCGAGGCAACCGGTGCCCATGATGTTCACGGCGGGAATGAAAAACGTACTGCTCATGCGCGAGTCTCCTGGCTGAAACCGAATCGGCAATGCCGATTCGGCGGGTGCGCACAGGGTCGACCGATCAGTCACGCGGTATGTTGATCTGGCTCAACGCCGGGGCGTGATAAAGTCGCCGTCCATCAGACCTTTTGCTTCGAGACGACAAACGCAATGACCGATTTCCAGGATGTCGATGCCCAACTTGAAGACTGGAACGCCTTGCGCACCACCGCCTCGTTCGGCGGCCTGCTGGTGGGTAACGGCGCCAGCCGCGCCGTGTGGGACGACTTCGGCTACGACTCGCTGTTCGAAAACGCCCGCACCGTCGAAGAAAAGCCCCTGAGCCAGTCCGAGCTGAGCGTGTTCGACGCAATGCAGACGCGCAGTTTCGAGCAGGTTCTCGGCGCGCTGAAAACCACCAGCCGAGTCAACAAAGCCCTGGCTGTCAGCTCCGCAGCACCGCGCAATCGCTATTACGCGATCAAGGAAGCGCTGATCAACACCGTGCACGCAGTGCACATCCCGTGGCGGCTGGTGAAGCCTTCGACGCTGGCGACGATCAATCAGGAACTGGGCAGCTATCGGACGGTGTTCACCACCAACTATGATTTGCTCAGCTATTGGGCGATCCAGCATCGACCGGACGTCATTACCGACCTGTTCCAGGGTGCCGAGCCCGGCTTCGATCTGAGCGCCAGCGCCACCGACAAACCACGTTTGCTGTACCTGCACGGCGGCCTGCATCTGGTGCGCAATCAGGACGGCACGGCGCGCAAATTGATGTCGACCGAAGGGACGTTGCTCGGCAATTTCGCGATCAACAATACGATCAAGACCCTCGACGACGTGCCGCTGTTCGTCAACGAAGGCCCGGCGCAGGACAAACTCAAGACCATTCGCAGCTCGGATTACCTGTCGTTCTGTTACGACCAGTTACTGGGCCATGGCGACGGGTTGTGCATCTTCGGGCATGCCCTTGGCGAGCAGGACAGTCACATCGTTCATGCGTTGCGCCTGGCGAAGCCGAAGGTGGTGGCGATCTCGATTTACCCGCGCAGCAAAGCGTTCATCCAGCATCAGAAACGGCATTACGCGAAGGTGTTCGAAGGGACGGGTGTGGAGTTGCGGTTTTTTGACTCGAAGACCCATGCGCTCGGTAACCCTAAGCTCACAGTTCCAGTCGAGGTTTAGGTCAAGATCAAAAGATCGCAGCCTTCGGCAGCTCCTGCGCTGTCGGAGGCTGCGATTTTTTTTATCGGCTAAATGCCCGCTGCGTTCTTTAAAGCTTCGCGCCGGAACGGCTGATCTTTCAGCACCTGAGCGATAAAGGTGTCTGCAATCAACTGCACATGCTCGAACTGTCCTCCGGATGCGTTGAATGCACCGCGCCAGGATTTGGTTTGGTTATGGACCGTGTAGACACCCAGCACCTCTGTCCCATGGCTGAGGCTAAAGATCAGCGTACTGTCCCAACTTACTGGCACCGGAACCAGAAACAGCGTGAAAGCGCTCAAAAACATCTGTGGCTGCAAGGCGCCGACATCGCTGTTGGCAATGACCAGCACATTGTAACCGTCAGCGCTTCGACCGGCCTTGACCTCGTTGAACGTACCGCGGCGGCGCAGTTCGTCCCGCAGCATCCAGCTGGGGAGCCCCATAACACTGACATTGATCGCCGGCAGTTGCTGGTTGTAATCAACCTCTGGGGCTTTAAGCGTATGGGTTGCCTGACAGCCGCCGAGCAGCAGGGTCAGCCACAGAAACAGTGCTTTGGTGCGCATTAAAGTTTTCCTGAGAGCATGGATTTGTAAACGGAGGAGCTCGCTCCATCCTCTTCGCGGATGAACGGCGTTGCCGAATAAAGGTTTGGCAGGTCCAGCCGTTGCAGTCCTGGTACTTGGGGATATTTCGCCCGCACCAACGCCGAGTCACGCTCAAGGTGGTCGCTGTGCAAAAAGAGGCAAGTAGAATGTCCGGGTGTCACGCAGCCCGCACGGAAATCACCGATGTAGTAAGCCTTGCCGGCTTCTAATTGAAACGGGATGGTGAAATCTTCCCGGCTCCAGGAAACCGAAGAGCCATGATCGAAGCGCAGGTTATAGAGTTCATAACGCCCGGGTTTGAGCGGCATGACAAACAGTGTGCCGATTCCGTGCCCGGTCTCGCGCACGTCCCGCGGTGTGCGAGCGTAAAACTCGTTGTGCAAACGCGCCGTGGCAAAGTTGTCGCTGCCTCGCTGGCGAATCATCAGCATTTGGTCCTGTGCGGTATTGACCGCCTTGGGCCAGATACCGACAACACCCACCACATAAGCCACGCCTGAGCCGGCGTTGGGCGTGAGTTCTTCGTCGATGTGAATCGGGGACATGCTGTGACAACCCGCCAGGCCCAGCAGCAATGTCAGTAGAGCAAAAACGCGGATCATGGAAGAAAACTCTCTTCAGTGAATATTTGAAGACGTCACGAAAGAGGGCTTGCAGAACCACTTCCATGTAATGGACGCGGAGAATAATGGAAATGATGGCACTTGGCCAGAATTCGGTCGCCAATGATTTGGCGACCGTTGATGGAAGGCATTTTCGATCAGAGCACCGGCAAGGTCTTGTCCTTGATCACCGTGGTCGGGCCGTTGGCCTTGACGCTGGCGATGCCTTTTTCCCGCGCGGCATCGGATGAGTAAGACTCGCTGCTGCCGATGATTTGATGGTTGGCAGCCTTGAGGTTGAAGTAAGGATGGCCGTCCTTGGTGCTTTTTTTCTCGTAGCGTTCATCCAGCGGGCTGTTGGCCTGGACCGAGGCGATTCCGCTATCGACCGCACCGCGCGTGGTGTACAGCTCACTGACCAGAATGGTTTCGGCGTTGGCCGCTTTCAACACAAACTTGAACTGACCATTGCTGGTTTTGCTCACTTCGTACCATCCAGACATGCTTGTTCTCCTTGGCGATTGAGAGGTTTCGCGCTTCAGAGTAAAGACCAAGCCAGGTTTTCTGTCGCCTGTACCGGCCTCTTCGCGGGCAAGCCTCGCTCCTACAGATATCTGTGATCGCGGATATCGCGTACATCCGTAGGAGCGAGGCTTGCCCGCGAAGGCGCCCCCGAGGCCGATACAAAAACCGCCCTACTTCACCACCGTCCGCACCACCGACAACTCAGGCGCCTGCACCCGGCGCTGGCTCAGGTAGCGCATGCAGCTGACCCGCAAGAACGAGGCGAAATTCACCACCTCGCCGCGGTAGTCCATCACCTCTTCATACAGTTTGGCGATCAACTGATTGGTGGTCATGCCGTCGACCTCGGCGATTTCGCTGAGGATGTCCCAGAACTGGTTCTCCAGCCGCAGGGTGGTCACCACCCCGCAGATGCGCAGCGAGCGGGAGCGCGATTCGTAGAGAATCGGATCGGCCTTGACGTAGAGCTCGCACATGGACAGGTCCCTCGTTACAGCGTGATTTTGGTGCCCAGCAACCCGAGGAAACCGGCCAGCCAGCTCGGGTGCGCCGGCCAGGCCGGGGCTGTGGCCAGATTGCCTTGAACGTGGCCTTCCGTCACCGGGATATCGATGTACGTGCCGCCAGCCAGGCGCACTTCCGGGGCACAGGCCGGGTAGGCGCTGCACTCGCGACCTTCAAGAATGCCGGCAGCGGCCAGCAATTGCGCGCCGTGACACACGGCCGCGATCGGTTTGCCAGCCTTGTCGAACGCTTGCACCAACGCCAGGACTTTTTCGTTCAGCCGCAGGTACTCCGGCGCACGACCGCCCGGGATCAGCAGCGCGTCGTAGTCCGCCGCATCGACCTTGGCAAAATCGAAGTTCAGGGCAAACAGGTGACCGGGTTTTTCGCTGTAGGTCTGGTCGCCTTCGAAGTCATGGATAGCCGTGCGCACGGTCTGGCCGGCGGATTTGTCCGGGCAAACGGCATGCACCGTGTGACCGACCATCAGCAGCGCCTGGAAAGGCACCATCACTTCGTAGTCTTCGACGTAATCGCCAACCAGCATCAGGATTTTTTTAGCAGCCATGGGGAGGACTCCTCTGGAAAATGCGTGGGCCTGCAGGAGTATTCAAGGTAGTCCTTATCCGGCGGGTCGGGTAATAACCAGTTACTACCTGATGGACCGCGTCATCGTTCATCGCGGGCAAGCCCGGCTCCCACAGGTACTGTGTTGTTCTTGAGGGCGATGCAAAACCTGTGGGAGCGGGCTTGCTCGCGAAGGCGTCCTCAAACTGTACGCCTATCTTTGCGCCTAGCTGTAACAGCGGCATGCCCCGCGTTTATGGCTAGATAAAGGCTCTTCCCGCCACCCTCGATACTGGTTGCCATCATGTCCTCGCGCGAAAACACCGGCATGGCCCTCGGCCTGATCGGCGTCGTTATCTTCAGCCTGACCCTGCCCTTCACACGGATCGTCGTGCAGGAACTGCATCCGCTGCTCAATGGCCTTGGCCGGGCGCTGTTCGCGGCGATTCCGGCTGCGCTGTTATTGCTGTGGCGCCGGGAAAAATGGCCCACCTGGAAACAGGTCAAAGGCCTGACACTGGTGATCGCCGGGGTCATCCTCGGCTTCCCGGTGCTGTCGGCCTGGGCCATGCAGACGCTGCCCGCCTCCCACGGCGCACTGGTCAACGGTTTGCAACCACTGTGCGTGGCGCTGTATGCCGCGTGGCTGTCCCATGAGCGTCCGTCGAAAGCCTTCTGGGCCTGCGCCGCGCTGGGCAGTGCGCTGGTGCTCGGTTATGCGCTGATCAGCGGCGCCGGCAGTATTCAGGCCGGTGACTTGCTGATGCTCGGGGCGATTGCCGTGGGTGGGTTGGGCTATGCCGAAGGCGGCCGGTTGGCCAGGGAGATGGGCGGCTGGCAGGTGATCTGCTGGGCGCTGGTATTGTCGACGCCGCTGCTGATCGGGCCGGTGCTGTACCTGGGGTTGCAACATCAGGGCGAGATTTCGACCAGGACCTGGTGGGCCTTCGGTTATGTCTCGCTGTTTTCGCAGTTCATCGGCTTCTTTGCCTGGTACGCCGGGCTGGCCATGGGCGGCATCGCCCGGGTCAGTCAGATCCAGTTGCTGCAGATCTTCTTCACCATCGCGTTTTCGGCGTTGTTCTTCGGTGAGCACGTCGAGCCGATTACCTGGCTGTTTGCCACCGGGGTGATCGTGACGGTGATGCTCGGGCGCAAGACCGCAGTGCGCCCGGCGCAACCGGGCACGTTACCGGCGGGGGTTCAGCTCAAGCCTTAGCGACCAGGAACCCATCAGCCCGCAGCAGGGTTTCCAGGCAATGTTCGCTGATGTGGTAGAAATCCTTCAGTTCCTGAATCTTCACCAACAACTGAGCCGGGTCCACCGGCTCGGCGCGTTTGACCGCCAGAATCATCTTGTTCTTGTTGGTGTGGTCCAGTGAGATGAACTCGAACACCTTGGTCTCGTAGCCGCAGGCTTCCAGGAACAACGCACGCAAACTGTCGGTGACCATTTCCGCCTGCTGGCCCAGGTGCAGGCCGTATTGCAGCATCGGCTTGAGCAGCGCCGGGCTCTGGATCTGCAGGCGGATCTGCTTGTGGCAGCACGGCGAGCACATGATGATCGCAGCGCCGGAACGAATGCCGGTGTGAATCGCATAGTCGGTGGCGATGTCGCAGGCATGCAACGCGATCATCACGTCCAGCTCGCTCGGCGCCACGCTGCGCACGTCACCGCATTTGAACACCAACCCTGGATGCTCCAGCTTCGCCGCCGCGCTGTTGCACAGTTTGACCATGTCTTCGCGCAGCTCGACGCCAGTCACCTCGCCCTCGGCTTTCAGGGTGTTGCGCAGGTAATCGTGGATCGCGAATGTCAGATAACCCTTGCCCGAGCCGAAATCCGCCACCCGCACCGGTTTGTCCAGCGCCAGCGGCGAGGAGGTCAGCGCATGGCTGAAGACTTCGATGAACTTGTTGATCTGCTTCCACTTGCGCGACATCGCCGGGATCAGCTCATGCTGGGCGTTGGTCACGCCGAGGTCTTTGAGGAACGGCCGGTTCAGGTCGAGGAAACGGTTCTTTTCGCGGTTGTGCTCGGCGGACGGCACTTCACGCAATTGCTGGGGTTTGCTCTTGAACAGCGAAGATTTGCCCTTTTTGCTGTATTCGAGCTGGGCTTCGTCGGTCAGTGACAGTAAATGCGCATTTTTGAACGATGCCGGCAACAGCGCGGCAATGGTCGCCACACCTTCGGCAATCGGCAGGTTCTTGGTGATGTCGCGGGTCTTGTATCGGTAGACGAAGGACAGGCACGGCTGATCCTTGACCGTCAGCTGCTTGATGATCAACCGCTGCAAGTCCGCTTCGCCACCAACGTACTTGGCCAGCACCAGTTTGATGAAGGCATTGGCATCCAGGCTGGTTTGCAGCAGGTCGATGAACTGGGCGTGGTGATCCGGCGCGAGGCTGGCGGGAGTGACGGTGACAGACATGGAAAAAACGGCCTCGGGCGGTGCGAATCGGGGAATGGCGGGTATTTTAGGGGGGATGCGGTTCAGGAACACTGTTATTTGCCAAACGGCAAAGATTCTGTGGCGAGGGAGCTTGCTCCCGCTCGGCTGCGCAGCAGTCGCAAAGCAGACAACGAGGTGTGTCTGACAGCGTGTGTTTGCCGGTTTTGGGGCCGCTTCGCAGCCCAGCGGGAGCAAGCTCCCTCGCCACAAAAGCTGCCGAAAGCTCGGGCCGCGTTCGGACGATTTTTTGATTCAGCTCAACACCACCAACCGATTCGGCAACTCATTGCGTACCTGTGTCACCGGCACGTGCACCTTGAGCAACTCGCCGCACGCCTCGATGCACGTCACAAACCCCTGCAACGTCTGCCCCTGCTTCACTTGCTGGGTAAACGTCGCCACAATCGCGTCCCAATTCTTGTTGTCCAGCCGTTTGGAAATCCCTTCATCCACCAGAATTTCCACATAGCGCTCGGCCTCGGAGACAAAAATCAGCATGCCGGTGCCGCCCACGGTGTGGTGCAGGTTCTGCTCCAGGAACTGCCGACGCGCCAGGTTCGACGCACGCCAGTGACGGACCGAGCGCGGGATCAGGCGCGTGGTGACTTTCGGAATCCGGAACACCAGGCACAACACGATGAAGCTGACCCATTGCACCAGCAACAGACTGTGCATGGTCAGCCAACCGGTCAGGTAATGCACGATACCCGGCACCACCAGCGCCAACAGGCTGGCCCAGAGCAGCGGGATATACGCATAATCGTCGGCGCGGGCCGCGAGCACTGTCACCAGTTCGGCGTCGGTGTCGCGCTCGACCCGGGCAATCGCCTCGGCGACTTTGCGTTGTTCGTGTTCAGTCAGTAATGCCATGTTTATGAATGCCTGCTCGCTATTGTTGTTGTGTTTCCTGCCGTGTCATCACCAGCCGCCCGACGAACCGCCGCCACCGAAACTTCCCCCGCCGCCACTGAAGCCCCCGCCTCCGCCGCCAAAACCTCCGCCACCAAAACCGCCCCGGCCTCTACCCCCTCCACTTGGCAGAATACCGAACATCTGGCCGACGAAGACCGTCAGGATAAACAGCAGCACCAGGAACACGAATACCCCCGGATGCCGCGCAACGAAATCGCTCTCCTGATTGCCACGCGGCTCATACACCGTCGACGGCTCGTTCAGCGGATTGCCCCCCAGCACCACCAGCATCGCCGAAACGCCATCACTGATGCCCTTGCTGAAATTACCGGCCTTGAACGCAGGCGTGATCACCTGATTGATGATCACCGAACTCTGCGCATCGGTCAGGCGATCTTCCAAGCCATAACCGACTTCGATCCGCAATTTTCGCTCGGCACGCGCGACGATCAGCAGCGCGCCGTTGTTCTTGTCCTTCTGGCCAATGCCCCAGTAGCGTCCCAGCTGATAACCGAAATCCGCGATGTCGGCGCCCTGCAGGTCCGGCAACGTGACCACCACCAACTGCTCGCCGGTGGATTTCTCGTGGGCATTAAGCTGCTGAACCAGCTGCTCGCGCACCGCTGGCTCGATCATTTGGGCGTTGTCCACCACCCGTCCGGTCAGTTCCGGAAACTTCAACCCGGCCTGGGCCGTCAGGGCAAATACCCAGAACAACAGCACCAGGCCCACTTTCAACACACGCATTGGCAACCTCATCCTTGGTGGCACTTCAAACCCGGTCCGGCGCCTACTTGAACTTCACTTCAGGCGCTTTCTCGGCTCCGGGGCTGGTGGCCTCGAAAGTTTCGCGGATCGGCAAGTCGCTGTACATCACGGTGTGCCACAAGCGACCGGGGAAGGTGCGAAGCTCGGTATTGTATTTCTGCACCGCGAGGATGAAGTCGCGACGCGCCACGGCGATGCGATTCTCGGTGCCTTCAAGTTGCGATTGCAGCGCCAGGAAGTTCTGGTTGGCCTTGAGGTCCGGATAACGCTCGGACACCACCATCAACCGACTCAGCGCGCCGGTCAGCTGATCCTGCGCCTGCTGGAACTGTTTGAGTTTTTCCGGATTGTCCAGCGTGCTGGCATCCACCTGGATCGACGTCGCCTTGGCCCGGGCTTCAATCACCGCCGTCAGGGTTTCCTGTTCGTGCTGGGCATAGCCCTTGACGGTTTCCACCAAATTAGGGATCAAGTCGGCGCGGCGCTGGTACTGGTTCTGCACCTGGCCCCAGGCAGCCTTGGCCTGTTCGTCGAGGGTCGGGATCGTGTTGATGCCGCAACCGGCCAGCAGTGTGGTCAACAACATCAAGGCTGCAACCTGCAGGCTCGACCGATAGGGGTGTCGTACATTCATCTGGTTGATGCTCCCTTGCACATTGCGTTGATAAAACAACCGGCGAACTCTGGGCCCGGCTCTTGGGGCATAATCTGCGCCGCTACTGGATTGCAGCGAGCCAATGGGCTAAAAGATGCCCAGCGAAAAAACAGTAAGAAGTGTGCTGCATTTTTCTGAGCAACACCCGAACAACAATAGTCGCTCCCAAAATTTTGGCTGACCGGCGCGTATTCATTGCCGCTTGGGCCTTTTGAGAAAAACATTCATGAAGAAGCTGTGTTTGCTGGGCCTGTTCGTCAGCCTGGCCAGTCATACCGTATTGGCCGCCACGACGCCCGCTCCGATAGAGAACAAGGACGCCTTCATCAGCCACCTGATGAAGCAGATGACCCTCGATGAAAAGATCGGCCAGTTGCGCCTGATCAGCATCGGCCCGGAAATGCCTCGGGAGATGATCCGCAAGGAAATCGCCGCCGGGAATATCGGTGGCACCTTCAACTCGATCACCCGCGCAGAAAACCGTCCGATGCAGGACGCAGCCATGCGCAGCCGGTTGAAGATCCCGATGTTCTTCGCCTATGACGTGATCCACGGCCACCGCACCATTTTCCCGATTCCCCTGGCCCTGGCCTCGAGTTGGGACATGGACGCCATTGGCCGGTCCGGGCGCATCGCCGCCCAGGAAGCCGCGGCTGACAGCCTCGACATCACTTTCGCGCCGATGGTCGACATCTCCCGCGACCCACGCTGGGGCCGCACCTCCGAAGGCTTCGGTGAAGACACCTACCTGGTTTCGCGAATCGCCGGCGTGATGGTCAAGGCCTTGCAGGGCAGCGGTGCGAACGCAGCCGACAGCATCATGGCCAGCGTCAAGCATTTTGCCTTGTACGGCGCGGTCGAGGGCGGTCGCGACTACAACGTCGTCGACATGAGCCCGGTCAAGATGTACCAGGATTACCTGCCGCCGTACCGCGCCGCCATCGACGCCGGTGCCGGCGGGGTGATGGTTGCGCTGAACTCGATCAACGGCGTACCGGCCACCGCCAACACCTGGCTGATGAACGACCTGCTGCGCAAGGAATGGGGCTTCAAGGGCCTGGCAGTCAGCGACCATGGGGCGATTTTCGAACTGATCAAACACGGCGTCGCCCGCGACGGTCGTGAAGCGGCGAAGCTGGCGATCAAGGCCGGCATCGACATGAGCATGAACGACACGCTCTACGGCAAAGAGCTGCCGGGGCTGCTCAAGTCCGGCGAGATCGAACAGAAAGACATCGACAACGCCGTGCGCGAAGTGCTCGCCGCCAAGTACGACATGGGCCTGTTCAAAGACCCGTACCTGCGCATCGGCAAGGCCGAGGATGACCCGGCCGACACCTACGCCGAAAGCCGCCTGCACCGTGCCGAAGCCCGTGATGTCGCGCGCCGCAGCCTGGTGTTGCTGAAGAATCAGGGCGACACCCTGCCCCTGAAGAAAACCGCGAAAATCGCCCTGGTCGGCCCACTGGCCAAGGCGCCGATCGACATGATGGGCAGTTGGGCCGCCGCTGGCCGTCCGGCGCAATCGGTGACCCTGTTCGACGGCATGACAAATGCCCTCGGCGCGCAGTCGACGCTGATCTACGCCCGTGGCGCGAACATCACCGACGACAAGAAAATCCTCGATTACCTGAACTTCCTCAACTTCGACGCCCCGGAAGTGGTGGACGATCCGCGCCCGGCCAACGTGTTAATCGACGAAGCGGTGAAAGCCGCCAAGGATGCTGATGTAGTAGTAGCTGCGGTGGGCGAATCCCGTGGCATGTCCCACGAATCGTCGAGCCGCACCGACCTGAACATCCCGGGCAACCAGCGCGAGCTGATCAGGGCGTTGAAAGCCACCGGCAAACCGCTGGTGCTGGTGTTGATGAACGGCCGTCCGCTGTCGATTCTCGAAGAGAAAGAGCAGGCTGACGCGATTCTGGAAACCTGGTTCAGCGGCACCGAAGGCGGTAACGCTATCGCTGACGTGCTGTTCGGCGACTACAACCCGTCGGGCAAGCTGCCGATCACCGTTCCGCGTTCGGTGGGTCAGATTCCGACCTACTACAACCACCTGAGCATCGGCCGGCCGTTCACTCCCGGCAAACCGGGCAACTACACCTCGCAGTATTTCGAAGACACCACCGGGCCGCTGTTCCCGTTCGGCTTCGGCCTGAGCTACACCCAGTTCAGCCTGACCGACATGGCATTGTCGTCGACCACGCTGAACAAGACCGGCAAGCTCGATGCCAGCGTCGTGGTGAAGAACACCGGCAAGCGTGACGGCGAAACCGTGGTGCAGTTGTACATCCAGGACGTGACCGGCTCGATGATCCGCCCGGTCAAGGAACTGAAGAACTTCCAGAAAGTGCTGCTCAAGGCCGGCGAACAGAAAGTCGTGCACTTCACCATCACCGAGGATGACCTGAAGTTCTACAACGCCCAGCTCAAGTACGCCGCGGAACCAGGCAAATTCAACGTGCAGATCGGCCTGGACTCCCAGGACGTGACGCAGCAGAGTTTTGAGTTGCTGTAACCGTTCAAACACTGCAAAAACCTGTGGGAGCGGGCTCGCCCGCGATGAGGCCATCACATTCAACATCATTGTTGACTGTCAGGCCGCCATCGCGGGCAAGCCCGCTCCCACAGTGTTTTTTAGTGTGACAACTATCCGCGCCGATCCAGCAGATTCACCACCACCCGATCCACCCATCCCCACACCCTTTGCTTGACCCGCCGCCACAACGGTCGGCGCTTCCACGCCTCCAGGCTGACTTCCTGGCTCAGGGTAAAGTCATTCTCGAAACTCGCCGCCACCGCCCGGGTCAGTCCGGGGTCCAGGGCTTCGAGGTTGGCCTCCAGATTGAAGCGCAGGTTCCAGTGATCGAAGTTGCACGAGCCGATGCTCACCCAATCGTCGATCAACACCATTTTCAGGTGCAGGAAACACGGCTGGTATTCGAAGATCTTCACCCCGGCCCTGAGCAGTCGCGGATAGTAGCGATGCCCGGCGTAGCGCACCGACGGGTGATCGGTACGCGGCCCGGTTAGCAGCAAACGCACATCGACGCCACGATTCGCCGCCCGGCGCAGCGAGCGGCGGACTTTCCAGGTTGGCAGGAAATAAGGCGTGGCCAGCCAGATTCGCTGCTTGCCGCTGTTCAGTGCGCGAATCAGCGATTGCAGAATGTCCCGATGTTGACGGGCGTCGGCATAAGCGACCCGGCCCATGCCCTCGCCCATCACCGGCACTCGCGGCAGGCGCGGTAAACCGAAGTGCGAAACGGGTTTCCAGGCACGCCGATAGCGGTTGGCGATCCATTGGCGGTCGAACAGCAATTGCCAGTCGATGACCAGGGGACCGGTGATTTCCACCATCACTTCGTGCCATTCGCAGGTGTCTTCGCCCGGTGACCAGAACTCATCGGTGACCCCGGTGCCACCGACGACCGCCAGGGATTGATCCACCAGCAGCAACTTGCGGTGATCGCGATAGAAGTTGCCCACCCAGCGTCGCCAGCTCAGCCGATTGTAAAAACGCAACTCGACCCCGGCGGCCATCAGGCGCTGACGCAAAGTCAGGGTGAAGGCCAGGCTGCCATAGTCATCGAACAGACAGCGTACCCGCACGCCACGCTCGGCCGCCTGGACCAGCGCCTGAACCATCGCCTCGGCGCACGCTCCCGCCTCCACCAGGTACAGCTCCAGTTCGACTTGCTCTTCGGCGCGCGCAATCGCCACCAGCATGCGCGGGAAAAACTGCGGGCCGTCGATCAGCAGTTCGAAGCGATTGCCTTCGCGCCACGGAAAAATTGCACCACGCATGTCAGCGCGCCGTGAAAATCAGCACCGCACCCACCGGTACCGACAGACTGATGGCCGACAAACCGGCGAGCTTGCGCAAGCTTTCCAGGCCTGGGGCCAGGTCGAAATCTTCGGCGCTGATCACCAAAGGCTCGAGGGTCACCACTTGAAAGCGCCGGTCATCGAGACGGGTCGCCAGCAGTTCGGCGTTGTATTGGTGTTGCTTGCCATGCAGGTTGACGGTCACCGGCAAACGCAATTCCAGTTGCGCACCGGGTGCCAGGTCGTTGATTGGCCGCAAATCGATTTGCGTGGTAATCAGCGCCTCGGGAAACGTCTGGATCTGGAACAGTTCCTTGCGCATGCGTTCGTCACGCAGCGGAATGCCGCTGTTGACTGACTCCAGCTCGACTTCTACCTCGGCCAGCCCCTTGGGGTCGACCTTGCCATGCAGCACCAGAAAGCGCTGCACTTCGGAGATGTTGGCGTTTTTGGTGCTGACAAACGACAGCCGCGAGGACTCGCCGTCCAGATACCAATTGGCCTGGGCCGACACGGTGACACCGGCCAGCAGCAGGGAAGCGAGGGTTTTGCAGATGAACCGCTTGAACATAGAAACTCGGGGGCAGATAAACCTGAGCGAACCATAACTGTCCGCGAGGGAGTTGCAAACCTGTAGCCGCTGCCTTCGGCAGCTGCTACAGGGGAAAGTTCAGGGTTGCAGGCGACATCCCTGCCGTTCGCCAACCCAAGCGGCGTTGTTGCTGCGCCCCATACCGCCGACCGTCACCCGCTTGCTCGCGGCATCATCGACGAACACGCTGGTGGGTAAATACTGCTTTACGTAACCCTGGCAATACGCCGCCGGATTGTTCATCACGTAACGGCACGAGCAGTATTCCTTGGCAGTGTAGGCGCTGATGATGTCCGGGAACGCCCACAGCGCCACGCGCTCCTGCCAGCCCCAGCCGAGCAACGCGATCAGCAGCACCAGCAACAATGTGCTGAACGGCCGACGGCGAATAAAACTGCGACGGCTCATGGCTGCACCTTCATGGCAAACGCCTTGAGCGCGAGTTTGAGCAACTCGTTGTGCCGGTAACTTCCATCACGATCATCGCCGTAGCGGACGATCACCAGTTTTTCGCTGGGAATCACATACATCGCCTGGCCCCAATGGCCCAGCGCGGCGAAGGTGTCGACGGGCGCATCGGGCCAGGGTTGTGCTGCACCGTCCGCCGCTCGATTGAGCCACCAATGGCCGCCGGGCACCGCTTCATCCTGGTTGGCTCGGTAGCGGGCGAACGGCTCGCGGCTGAAGTCGACCCACGCCTTGGGCAGCAGCTGCCGCTCGCGCCAGCGACCGTCGCGCGCCATCAACAGACCGACCCGTGCCAGGTCCCGGGCGGTGAGGTAGGCATAGGACGAAGCGACAAATGTCCCCGTGGCATCCGCCTCCCAAACCGCGCCGCGAATCCCCAAGGGTTCGAACAATGCGGTCCACGGATAATCCGGATAACGGCTTGGGCCGACGATATTTTTCAACGCGGCGGCCAACAAGTTGCTGTCGCCGCTGGAGTAACGGAAGGCCTGACCGGGCCTGGCGTATGCGTCGTGGTCGGCGGTAAACGCAGCCATGTCGCGATGACCTCGGGTGTAGAGCATCGCCACCACCGAGGACTTCAACGGTGCGTACTCATAGTCTTCCTGCCAATCCAGGCCAGAGGCCCAGTGCAGCAAGTCGGCCATGGTCATGGCGGGATGTTTTTCCAGCGCTGGATAGAACTGCACCACCGGGTCCTGCAATTTGAACAGACCTTCGCCATAAGCCACGCCGAGCACCGTGGCCATCAGGCTTTTACTGATCGACCAGGTGAGGTGCGGGGTGTCGGCGCGGGTTGGATCGGCGTAGCGCTCATAGACGAGTTGGCCGTCATGGATCACCAACAGGGCATCGGTGCGGATGCCCTCGCGGGTGGTGTCGTCGCGGGGTGGAAAAGCGTAGTTTTCCAGGGCCTGAACGGCTGGGCCGGTGACTGTCGGCCCCGTTGGCCACTGCTCGGCCGGCCAGTTTTCGGCCTGCGCCGTGAGGCTGAGCAGCAGAGTGATAGTCAGGGACAGGCCTTTGAACATGGTGGGAGGCTCGGAGAATGAACCTGCAGAGCCTAGTCGAGCTTGATGACAGTTTTGGAATTTGCGTCGTCCAAGAGATCGCCTTCGCGAGCAAGCCCGCTCCCACAAGGGATTGTGGTGAGCACAAAATGTGTGAACACCGCAGATCAACTGTGGGCTTGCTCACGAAGGGGCCCGTCAGCCCAACGAATATGCCGCCAACGCCTTGGCCAACCGCTTGCCCCGCGCCCCTGCCGCCAGATCCATCACCGCCTGATCGCGCTGCCACATTGCCGCCCACTGCGGCGGGCCGTCGGTCATGGCCTGATTCACTTCAGCCTTGAGCCCATCGAACTGCGCAAACAAACCGCCCAGCAACACATGCCCGGCCGGGTTGTTCGGCGCCTGGCGGCTGACTTCCGCGCACCCGGCCAGCAGCGCCAGTAAACGCAGTTGCAAGGTGTGCGGCCAGTCGTTGTCCTGACCAATGCCGAACAGCCACGCGGTCATGGCGCTCAGCACATAAATGTCTTCCAGGGTGCGGAACGGTTTGACGTAAGCATCCCAGCCATCCCCCGCCAGCAATTCGCACAGCGCGTTGTCGAGAAACAGCCGACCGTGGCTGATCTCGGGCATCAACGGCAACGGCGCGAGTTTCTCCAGACGCACGCCCGGTTCACCGGGGTAAACCACTGCCAGACTCAGGCGCGGGTCGCTGCCTGGCTCTTCGCTGCGAGCGGCGACCAGCAGCCAGTCGGCGGCATCGCCAGCGGTGACAAAATCCTTGCGTCCGCTCAGACGCAGATCCCGCAGCCGGGTCTGCATGTCCGCCACCCGCAAGCTGCGCTGCTCGGTCGCGCACAACGCACCGAGGCTCAGCGGCGCGCTCGGCCAGAGCATCCGCAGCGCCGCCTGATACCCCACCAAAAACGCCAACCCCGGTGTCGCCATCAGCCGTCCTCCAGCCACCGCCAGATCGAATGGCGTGACCGTGCCCAAGCGGTGCAGCAAGGTCGCGAAACCTTCGCCAAGGTCGGGGTCGGCGGGCAGGCGATCGCTGCGGTTCAACAGGGTTTGCCAGGGCATAAGAGGCTCCTTGTGGGCTGTCATATAAGCATCACCAAAGCTTCATGGCGATGACACCGGGGCTACATAGCCTGACTTTGCACAACACGGCTGCATAAAGAAAGTCGATCGGCTGCAACCCAAGACGGGTGGCCAGCCCGTACGGAGATTCGCAATGACTCAGATCGCCCGCATCAGCGACACCGGCAATGAACGCCGCCTGCAAGCCGAACGCCTGGTGGGCGCCGAGGCGCTGCAGGAAGCCCAGGCCTTGCGCTTCAACGTGTTCAGCGGCGAATTCAACGCCAGGCTGAAAGGCGCGGAATTGGGTCTGGACATGGATGACTATGATGTTCACTGCGCCCACATCGGCGTACGTGACTTGAACACCGGGCGCCTGGTGGCGACCACTCGTTTGCTCGACCACACGGCCGCCAGCAGCCTGGGCAAGTTCTACAGCGAAGAAGAATTCAGCCTGCATGGCCTGGTTCATCTGAAAGGCCCGATCCTGGAAATCGGTCGCACCTGCGTCGACCCGGCTTACCGCAACGGCGGCACCATCGCCGTGCTCTGGGGTGAACTGGCCGAAGTGCTGAACCAGGGCGGTTATAGCTATCTGATGGGATGCGCGAGCATTCCGATGCAGGACGGCGGTATCCAGGCTCACGCAATCATGCAACGTCTGCGCGAACGCTACCTGTGCACCGAACATCTGCGGGCCGAGCCGAAGAAGCCGTTGCCAACGCTGGCTATTCCATCGAACGTCATCGCTGAAATGCCGCCGCTGCTCAAGGCCTATATGCGCCTGGGGGCGAAAATCTGCGGCGAGCCGTGCTGGGACGAAGACTTCCAGGTGGCCGACGTGTTCATCCTGCTCAAGCGCGACGAGCTCTGCCCGCGTTACGCCAAGCACTTCAAGGCGGCTGTGTAATGAGCCGTTTACGGGTGTACGCGCGAATTGCGCGAGTGCTGATGGTGGTGGCGCTGGGCTTGAGCATGGCCAGTGTGTTCGGATTATTCGAGCGGCTGGGGATTGCCCATTCGATGGTCCGCCGCCAGCGCTGGTCGCGGTTTTTCATGGCGCGGCTGAGCAATGCCCTGCCCTTTCACGTCACCGTCCATGGTCAATTGCCGAAGGCGCCGATGCTCTGGGTCAGCAACCACGTGTCCTGGACCGACATTCCACTGCTGGGCATGCTCACGCCGCTGTCGTTCCTGTCCAAGGCCGAAGTGCGCACCTGGCCGGTGGCGGGCTGGTTGGCGGCCAAGGCTGGCAGCCTGTTCATTCGCCGTGGTTCAGGCGACAGTCAGTTGATCCGCAAACAGATGACTCGCCATCTGGAACAGGAACACCCGCTGCTGATGTTCCCGGAAGGCACCACCACCGATGGTCGTTCGCTGCGCACATTCCACGGTCGTTTGCTGTCCGCGGCGATCGATTCCGAAGTGGCGCTGCAACCAGTGGCGATTCGTTATCTGCGCAACGGCGAGCTGGATACCCTGGCACCGTTCATTGGCGATGATGATTTGCTGTCACACCTGATGCGCTTGTTCGCCAATGATCGGGGTGAGGTGGAGATTCATCTGCTCAAGCCGATCGAGTGCCAGGACCGGGAACGCGCGGCGCTGGCGTTCGAGGCGCAGCAGGCGGTGCAGAAGGCGTTGTTTGGTGAAGTCGCGAAACCTGCCGAGCCACGGCGTGCCGGCGAACTGATCGCCGCCTGATTTTGCGTTTGTAGGATTGGTGTCAGCGGTTTTGTGCGAAGTCTTGAAGCTGCGGATAGAACAACCGGAAATCCTCGCTCAACGGTTCATACAACCGCCGCAACTCCTGCATTGCCGCGGCCAGCTCCTCGGGCCGCGTCAGTCGCCGTGAAATCCCCCGCAGCACCTGCTCAAGCACTTCGAATTCCTGATAAGCCCCCAACCAGTCATTGGCCACCATGTGCGGTGCAATCTTCGCCAGGCGCTCCGGCAACTGCGGCTCGGCCAGCAGCACCCGGTAAACATCCGAGGTGAACTGCGTAAGCGGACGGTCGGCGTACAGCGCCCAGTCCCGCGCCAGGCAATGGTCGAAAAACACGTCGAGCACGATCCCGGCGTAACGCCTGCGCATGATGGAAAACCGCGACAAGGCGATGTCCACCAACGGATGGCGATCGGTAAACACGTCAATGCTGCGATGCAACTGGATGGCCGTTTCGATCTCCGGATCGAACTGCCCTTGCAGCCGTCCCTTGACGAAGTCGCCATACAGACTGCCGAGCATTTGACCGGGGCGTTGGCCACCGAGGTGCAGATGTGCGAGATAGTTCATGGGCGCAGCTTAGCACCGCCTCACCAATATCGTTATAACCCGATATACCGATTTATGAAGTCATCAGACCGAAATCATATTGGTATATCGCGAAATACCGATTTAAAGTTCGCCCCATCGCGATATAACGTTTTACTCATCACGAGTCCCAAGCCATGAACCTCGACCTCGACGAAATAATAAAAGCCCTGGCACACCCGGTACGGCGAGAAATCCTGCACTGGCTCAAAGACCCGACCGTCGAATTCCCCGACCAGACCCA
This sequence comes from Pseudomonas sp. DF5, assembly GCF_058148225.1. Classification (NCBI taxonomy): domain Bacteria; kingdom Pseudomonadati; phylum Pseudomonadota; class Gammaproteobacteria; order Pseudomonadales; family Pseudomonadaceae; genus Pseudomonas; species Pseudomonas sp. DF5. Next base: position 73,189 of record NZ_JBYVYM010000011.1, on the reverse strand, counting down.
CAGCAACGAGCACGGCGTCTGCGCCGGGCAGATCGATCAACGTTGCGGTTTGTCGCAGTCCACGGTGTCTGCACACCTGGCAACCCTGCAACGCGCCGGCCTGATCAGCAGCCGCAAAGTCGGCCAGTGGCATTTTTTCAAACGCAACGAGGAAACCATCCAGGAATTCCTCCGCACCTTCAGCAAAGAGCTCTGACCCTTTACGTCAGTACGCCGATAAGGAATCAACCATGCCCCTCTCGCTAATCATTCTGGCCTTGAGCGCCTTCGCCATCGGCACCACCGAGTTCGTCATCATGGGCTTGCTGCCCGATGTGGCGGCGGACCTCGGCGTGTCGATCCCCGGCGCCGGCTGGCTGGTGACCGGTTACGCCCTGGGCGTGGCCATCGGCGCGCCGTTCATGGCACTGGCCACCGCCAGGCTGCCGCGCAAGGCCGCATTGGTAGCGTTGATGGGGATTTTCATCGTCGGCAACCTGCTCTGCGCCCTGGCCAGTGACTACAACGTCCTGATGTTTGCCCGTGTGGTCACCGCCCTGTGCCACGGCGCGTTCTTCGGCATCGGTTCGGTGGTGGCGGCAGGTCTGGTGCCGGCCAACAAACGTGCGTCGGCCGTGGCCCTGATGTTCACCGGCCTGACCCTGGCCAACGTCCTCGGCGTACCGCTGGGCACCGCGCTCGGCCAGGAAGCCGGCTGGCGTTCGACCTTCTGGGCAGTGACCGTGATTGGTGTGATTGCGCTGATCGGTTTGATCCGCTTCCTGCCGGCCAAGCGCGATGAAGAGAAACTCGACATGCGCGCCGAACTGCGCGCCCTCAAGGGGGCCGGTATCTGGCTGTCGTTGAGCATGACCGCCTTGTTCGCCGCGTCGGTCTTCACCTTGTTCACCTATGTCGCCCCCCTGCTGGGCGAAGTCACCGGTGTTTCCCCGCGCGGCGTGACCTGGACTCTGGTGCTCATCGGCCTGGGCCTGACGGTCGGCAACATCATCGGCGGCAAGCTGGCTGACAAAGGCATGGCGGCGACGTTGATCGGCGTGTTCATCACCATGGCGGTGGTCTCCACCGTGCTGACCTGGACCAGCGTGGCCCTGATCCCGACCGAAATCACCCTGTTCCTCTGGGCCACCGCGTGCTTTGCCGCCGTGCCGGCCCTGCAAGTCAACGTGGTGACCTTCGGCAAGGCTGCACCGAACCTGGTGTCGACCCTGAACATCGGCGCCTTCAACGTCGGCAACGCACTCGGTGCCTGGGTCGGCGGCAGCGTCATCGCCCACGGCTTCGGCCTGACCCGCGTGCCGCTCGCGGCCGCCGCACTGGCGGTGCTCGCCCTGCTGGTGACCCTGATTACTTTCCGTCAGAGCGGCGACCCCGAACTGGCCCCTGTTACTTCTAACTGATCTCCAAAAGAGAGCTATTAAATGACGACTATTTTCGATCCGATCAAACTGGGCGACCTCGAGTTGGCCAACCGCATCATCATGGCACCGCTGACCCGCTGCCGCGCCGACGAAGGCCGTGTGCCGAACGCGCTGATGGCCGAGTATTACGTGCAGCGCGCCTCTGCCGGCCTGATCCTCAGCGAAGCCACGTCGGTTACGCCGATGGGCGTCGGTTACCCGGACACTCCCGGCATCTGGTCCAACGACCAGGTGCGCGGCTGGAGCAACGTGACCAAAGCGATCCACGGCGCGGGCGGCAAAATCTTCCTGCAACTGTGGCACGTGGGTCGGGTTTCCCACCCTTCGTACCTGAACGGCGAAGCACCGGTCGCACCGAGTGCGATCCAGCCTAAAGGCCATGTCAGCCTGGTTCGTCCATTGGCCGACTACCCAACCCCGCGCGCCCTGGAAACCGCTGAAATCGCCGACATCGTCGACGCTTACCGTGTGGGGGCCGAGAATGCCAAGGCCGCCGGTTTCGACGGCGTGGAAATCCACGGCGCCAACGGTTACCTGCTCGACCAGTTCCTGCAAAGCAGCACCAACCAGCGTACCGATAACTATGGCGGCTCCCTGGAAAACCGTGCGCGCCTGTTGCTGGAAGTGACTGACGCTGCGATCGAAGTCTGGGGCGCTGGTCGCGTCGGCGTGCACCTGTCACCGCGCGCCGATTCCCATGACATGGGCGACGACAACCTGTCCGAGACCTTCACCTACGTTGCTCGTGAACTGGGCAAACGCGGCATCGCGTTCATTTGCTCTCGTGAGAAAGAAGGCGCCGACAGCCTCGGCCCGCAATTGAAAGCAGCCTTCGGCGGCCCGTACATCGCCAACGAGCGTTTTACCAAGGACAGCGCCAACGAGTGGCTGGCCAGTGGCAAGGCTGACGCGGTGGCATTTGGTGTGCCATTCATCGCCAACCCGGACCTGCCGGCGCGCTTGAAGGCCGACGCGCCGCTGAACGAGCCGCGTCCGGAACTGTTCTACGGCAAGGGCCCGGTCGGTTATATCGACTATCCGACGTTGTAAGCCTCAACCATTGAAATGCAAAAGCCCCGGCTCTTTCGAGTCGGGGCTTTTGCATTTGGAAGATCAAAAGATCACAACCTTCTGCAGCCTTGCAGCCTGCTCATTCACACTCATTCACACATGCGACACAAAATCCCTACAAAATACGTAGCTCGCTACCTATCAACCTGGCGAACGTACGTATATAAAAGCACCCGATTACATAAAGGCGAGCGAAGTAGCAAGATTCCCCGCTTCGAGTATTGACATAAACGGATCCAATTACGCATTTTGTTTCATTTGCGCAGACTGGGACTCAAGCGCAGCATATCCAAACCTGTATCGACCCAACGCTCGGCTTCGGCGTGCAGTTGGAAACTCTCGGGCGCCAACAGCCACTGATACAGGATGCCATCGATGTATGCATGCAGGCTGATGGCCGCGCGGGCAGTGTCGAGGTCTTCCGGCAACTGACCCCTATTCACTGCATTACTCAGAGCCAGCGCGATTCGCACATTGCAATCGAGATTGACCGTTCGGCGCTGCTGGCGCAGGTCGCACATTTCATCGGTGAATTCGCACTTATGAAACAGAATCTCGTTGATGCGTCGGGTTTTCGGGTCCATGGCAACTTGATGAAACAAATGAATCAGCAGTTTGCGCATGCAGCCCAGCGGGTCGAGTTCGTCTTCGCTTTCACTGGCCTTGGCCATTTCATTCAACGGCTCGTGCAAGGTATCGAGCATCGCCTGCAACAGATCCGCCTTGTTACTGAAATGCCAGTAGATAGCCCCGCGAGTCACACCGGCCAGGGTGGCGATATCCGCCAGCGTCGTGCGTGCCACGCCTCGCTCGAAAAAGGCTTTTTCTGCCGCTTCGAGTATCTGGCTTCGGGTTTCTTGAGCTTCCTCTTTGGTGCGACGGACCATGGCAGTACAACCTCAATCAGGGGGCCTCAGCGATGTCTGAATATCCGCTGAATAAAAGTGGAACGAGCGCTCTCGGGCTTCGTCTCCGGCCTAAAATTCGAACCTTTGAACGGCTTTTGTAACGGTGTGGGTACGCCGCCAAGGTATTTACAAACAACCATGAATGTAAGTATATTCCTTAGCAAGCTACTTATCCACCCGGTAGAATTTTTTTACCCTTTCACCTTTCTTGTGCGCTATTTGCGCGCCTGACCCGAGGATCTTCATGCAATTCAAGCCAGCTGTTACCGCTCTGGTTACTGCCGTCGCCCTGGCATCGCTGCTCAGCGGATGTAAAAAGGAAGAGGCGGCACCTGCCGCACCCACCCCTCAGGTCGGCGTCGTAACCCTGCAACCACAAGCCTTCACCCTGACGTCTGAACTTCCGGGGCGCACCAGTGCGTTCCGCATCGCCGAAGTTCGCCCACAGGTCAATGGCATCATTCTCAAGCGACTGTTCAAGGAAGGCGGCGACGTCAAGGCTGGTCAGCAGCTGTATCAGATCGACCCGTCGGTTTATGAGGCGACCCTGAAAAGCGCCGAAGCCAACCTGCGTTCGACCAAGTCGATCTCCGACCGCTACAAGCAACTGGTCGACGAGCAAGCTGTCAGCCGCCAGGAATACGACACGGCACTGGCCAACCGCCTGCAATCGGAAGCCTCCCTGCAGACCGCTCAGATCAACGTGCGCTACACCAAGGTCTACGCACCGATCTCCGGTCGCATCGGTCGTTCGTCGGTGACGGAAGGCGCGCTGGTCAGCAGTGGCCAGAGCGACGCCATGGCCGTCATCCAGCAACTGGACCCGATCTATGTGGACGTGACCCAGTCCTCGGTGGAGCTGCTTGAGTTGCGCCGTGAACTGGAAAGCGGTCGTCTGCAAAAAGCCGGCGACAATGCCGCCGCGGTCAAGCTGACCCTGGAAGACGGCAGCCAGTACGCAGTGGACGGCAAGCTCGAGTTCTCCGAAGTCTCGGTTGACCAGACCACCGGTTCCGTGACCCTGCGCGCGGTGTTCCCGAACCCTGATCACACCCTGCTGCCGGGCATGTTCGTTCACGCTCAGTTGCAATCCGGGGTGAATAGCGCGGCGATTCTGGCTCCGCAACAAGGCGTGACCCGCGACCTCAAAGGCACCCCGACCGCGCTGGTCGTCGGTCCGGACAACAAGGTCGAACTGCGTCAGCTCAAGGCCAGCCGTACTGTCGGCAACCAATGGCTGATTGAAGACGGCCTGAAGGCAGGCGATCGCCTGATCACTGAAGGGCTGCAATTCGTCAGACCTGGTGTTGAAGTCAAGGCCACTGAAGCCACCAACGTCAACGCCAAGAGCCCGGTCCCCGCACAGGCAGCCAAAGTCGCTGTCGGCGGCAAAGGGGAGTAAATCATGTCGAAATTTTTTATCGACCGTCCGATTTTCGCCTGGGTAATTGCCCTGGTGATCATGCTGGTCGGGGCTTTATCGATCCTCAAACTTCCGATCAACCAATACCCGAGCATTGCGCCTCCGGCCATTGCGATCTCCGTGACTTACCCCGGCGCCTCTGCACAAACCGTGCAGGACACCGTGGTGCAGGTGATCGAGCAACAGCTCAACGGTATCGACAACCTGCGTTATGTCTCGTCGGAAAGTAACTCCGACGGCAGCATGACCATCACCGCGACCTTCGAGCAGGGCACCAGCTCCGATACCGCGCAGGTTCAGGTCCAGAACAAACTGAACCTGGCCACCCCGCTGCTGCCGCAAGAAGTGCAGCAGCAGGGCATCCGCGTGACCAAGTCGGTGAAAAACTTCCTGATGGTCATCGGTGTGGTGTCGCGTGACGGCAGCATGACCAAGGACGACCTGTCCAACTACATCGTGTCGAACATGCAGGATCCGATCTCGCGGACCGCCGGTGTCGGTGACTTCCAGGTCTTCGGTGCCCAGTACGCGATGCGGATCTGGCTCGATCCGGCCAAGTTGAACAACTTCAACCTGACCCCGGTGGACGTGAAAACCGCCATCGCGGCGCAGAACGTCCAGGTCTCGTCCGGTCAACTCGGCGGCTTGCCCGCCCTGCCCGGCCAGCAACTGAACGCTACGATCATCGGCAAGACCCGCCTGCAGACCGCCGAGCAGTTCAAGGAAATCCTGCTCAAGGTCAACAAGGACGGTTCGCAGGTTCGCCTCAAAGACGTCGCCGAAGTAGGCCTGGGTGGCGAGAACTACAGCGTCAGCGCCCAGTTCAACGGCAGCCCGGCTTCCGGTCTGGCAGTAAAACTGGCCAACGGTGCCAACGCCCTCGATACCGCCAAGGCCCTGCGCAAAACCATCGATGACCTGAAACCGTTCTTCCCGCAAGGGATGGAAGTGGTGTTCCCGTACGACACCACCCCGGTGGTGACCGAGTCGATCAAGGGTGTGGTTGAAACCCTGGTCGAAGCGATCGTGCTGGTGTTCCTGGTGATGTTCCTGTTCCTGCAGAACTTCCGCGCCACCGTCATCACCACGATGACCGTGCCGGTGGTATTGCTGGGTACATTCGGGATCCTCGCGGCATTCGGCTTCAGCATCAACACCCTGACCATGTTCGGTATGGTGCTGGCCATCGGCTTGTTGGTGGACGATGCCATCGTCGTGGTGGAAAACGTCGAACGGGTCATGAGCGAAGAAGGCCTGTCACCCAAGGAGGCCACCAAGAAATCCATGGGGCAGATCCAGGGTGCGCTGGTCGGTATTGCCCTGGTGTTGTCGGCGGTACTGCTGCCGATGGCGTTCTTCAGTGGCTCCACCGGTGTGATCTACAAGCAGTTCTCGATCACCATCGTTTCGGCCATGGCCTTGTCGGTGCTGGTTGCATTGATCTTCACCCCGGCGCTTTGCGCCACCATGCTCAAGGCGATTCCGAAAGGCGAGCATGGCACGCCGAAACGCGGCTTCTTCGGCTGGTTCAACCGCAACTTCGACCGTGGCGTCAAAAGCTACGAGCGCGGCGTCGGCAACATGCTCGCGCACAAGGCTCCGTACCTGCTGGCATACCTGATCATCTTGGTCGGCATGATCTGGCTGTTCACCCGCATACCAACGGCGTTCCTGCCGGAAGAAGACCAGGGTGTACTGTTTGCCCAAGTGCAAACCCCGGCCGGCTCCAGCTCCCAGCGCACGCAAGTGGTCGTGGATGAAATGCGCGAGTTCCTGCTGCGTCCGAGCAAGGATGGCGGCGAAGGCGATGCGGTGGCCTCGGTGTTTACCGTGACCGGCTTCAACTTCGCCGGCCGTGGCCAGAGTTCGGGCATGGCGTTCATCATGCTCAAACCGTGGGACGAACGTAACGCCGACAACAGCGTGTTCAACCTGGCGGCCCGTGCCCAACAACACTTCTTTACCTTCCGCGATGCCATGGTGTTTGCCTTTGCACCACCGGCGGTACTGGAACTGGGTAACGCCACCGGTTTCGACGTGTTCCTTCAGGACCGCGCCGGTATCGGTCACAACAAGCTGATGGAAGCCCGTAACCAGTTCCTCGGCATGGCGGCGCAAAGCAAGGTCCTGTCGCAAGTCCGTCCGAACGGCCTGAACGACGAGCCACAATACCAGCTGGAAATCGACGATGAGAAGGCCAGCGCCCTGGGCGTGACCCTCACCGATATCAACAACACCCTGTCGATTGCCCTGGGCAGTAGCTATGTGAACGACTTCATCGACCGCGGTCGTGTGAAGAAGGTTTACGTGCAAGGCCTGCCTGGCGCTCGCATGAGCCCTGAAGACCTGAAGAAGTGGTACGTGCGCAACAGCGCCGGCACCATGGTTCCGTTCTCGGCGTTCGCCAAGGGTCAGTGGATCTACGGTTCGCCGAAACTGGCCCGTTACAACGGCGTGGAAGCGATGGAAATCCTCGGTGCCCCGGCGCCCGGCTATTCCACCGGTGAAGCCATGGCCGAAGTCGAAGCCCTGGCCAAGAAACTGCCGGCAGGTGTCGGTATTTCCTGGACCGGCCTGTCGTACGAAGAGCGCCTGTCCGGCTCGCAAGCGCCAGCGCTGTACGCCTTGTCGCTGCTGATGGTGTTCCTGTGTCTGGCGGCGTTGTATGAAAGCTGGTCGATCCCGATCGCGGTCATGCTGGTCGTGCCGCTGGGGATCATCGGTGCGCTGATGGCGACCAGCCTGCGCGGCCTGTCCAACGACGTGTATTTCCAGGTGGGGCTGTTGACCACCATCGGTCTGGCGGCGAAAAACGCCATTCTGATCGTCGAGTTCGCCAAGGAGCTGCATGAGCAAGGGCGTAGCCTGCGCGATGCAGCGATCGAAGCCTGCCGGATGCGTCTGCGACCGATCATCATGACCTCGCTCGCATTCGTGCTCGGCGTGGTACCGCTGGCCATTTCCACGGGCGCAGGTTCGGGTAGCCAACATGCGATCGGTACCGGGGTGATTGGCGGTATGCTCACGGCCACGATCCTGGCGATCTTCTGGGTTCCATTGTTCTTCGTCACCGTGTCGTCCATGGGCCAGCGCAAAGTCGCTGACCAGGATGACGCCATTGAAACTTCTCAAGAGGCTGGCTAATGAGCAAGTCGCTACTCTCCCTGGCAGTCACCGCTTTCGTGCTGAGTGGCTGCTCGCTGATACCCGATTATCAGCGGCCTGAAGCACCGGTGGCGGGCCAATACCCGCAAGGCCCGGCGTATTCGCCGGCCCAGGCGCCCAACCAGGCAGCCGCCGAACAGGGCTGGAAGCAGTTTTTCCACGACCCTGCGCTGCAACAGGTGATTCAGACCGCGCTGGAGAACAACCGTGACCTGCGCGTCGCGGCGCTGAACATCGACGCTTATGCGGCTCAATACCGCATCCAGCGCGCCGATCTGTTCCCGGCGGTCTCGGCCACCGGCAGCGGTAGCCGTCAGCGGGTTCCGGCACGGGCCTCGCAAACCGGCGAAGCGAACATCAGCAGTTCCTACTCGGCCACCGTCGGCATCAGCGCTTATGAACTCGACCTGTTCGGTCGGGTGCGCAGCCTGAGCGAAGAAGCCCTGCAGAAGTACTTCGCCACTGAAGAAGCACGGCGCAGCACGCAGATCAGTCTGGTGGCCAGCGTGGCCAATGCCTATCTGACCTGGCAGGCCGACAAGGAGCTGCTGAAGCTGACCCAGGAAACCCTAGGCGCCTTCGAGGAGAGCTACAGGCTCACCTCGCGCAGCAACGAAGTGGGCGTAGCCTCGGCGCTGGATCTGGCCCAGTCGCGTACCTCGGTGGAAAACGCCCGTGCGCAACAGGCCAAATACACCCGTCAAGTCGCTCAGGATGAAAACAGCCTGGTGTTGCTGCTCGGCACCGGAATCCCGGCCAATCTGCAAGCAGCCAAGCCACTGTCGGACGACCTGCTGAGCGACGTGCCGGCCGGCCTGCCGTCGGACTTGCTGCAGCGTCGCCCGGACATCCTCCAGGCCGAATACAACCTCAAGGCCGCCAACGCCAACATCGGCGCGGCGCGGGCGGCGTTCTTCCCGAGCATCAGCCTGACCGCCAATGCCGGCTCGCTGAGCCCGGACTTGTCCGGTCTGTTCAAGGGTGGTTCGGGCACCTGGTTGTTCCAGCCGCAAATCAACCTGCCGATCTTCAACGCCGGCAGCCTGCGTGCCAGCCTGGATTACTCCAAGATCCAGAAAGACATCAGCGTGGCGAACTACGAGAAGTCCATTCAAACGGCCTTCCAGGAAGTCGCCGATGGCCTGGCTGCACGCCAGACCTACACCGAGCAGTTGCAGGCTCAGCGTGATTTCGTCAGCGCCAACCAAGACTACTACCGTCTGGCCGAGCGTCGTTATCGCATCGGGGTCGACAGCAACCTGACCTTCCTCGACGCCCAACGCCAGCTGTTCAGTGCCCAACAGGCGCTGATCACCGACCGCCTGGCGCAGCTGACCAGTGCGGTCAACCTGTACAAGGCGTTGGGCGGTGGCTGGAATGAACAGACGGCGAAGAACGAGCCGTTGAAAGAAGAAGCGCCGAAGATGAAGTTGTTCTGATAGCGCCGTAAACACGAAGCCCACCGATTGGTGGGCTTTTTGTTGGCCGTGAACAAACTGGCCTGTTCGCTTCACCTCCCAACACCATTGACCAGAAACACCGGCTCCTCCAGGTAATCGAGCCCCAAGCGGTTTTCGAACATTTCGTCGCGTAACGCCGCAGTGGTGAAGCTGCCCAAGCCCAGCGCGGTGGCCAACAGTGAAAAGGTCTGACTCAGATGCCCGGCATCCATCAGCGCCACCCGCAATGCGCGGCTGAATTCGTATTTCCAGGCCATCCGCTCGACCCGCGCCGTGGAAACGAACACCGCTGCCGCATCCTTGACCCACGCCTGTCCGCCACAGGCCTCGCTGATCCAGGCTCGCGGGTCTTCCAGGGAAAGCAGCTCCAGCCCGTGACGACGCACCGAATAATGGTAAAGACCCCGCTCGAAACCTTGCACATTCATCAGCACCGCATACACCTCGGTGCCCTGCAGCGAACCGCCCGCCGGCGAGGTTTTCTTCAGGAAATAGTCACCCATGCGGTTGTGCTGCACGACGGTCGCGCCCCAGGTGTAGTAGAGCAACAAAGACAGTTGTTCCGAACTCAACGGCTGATCACTGAAGGTTCGCGACGTGCGGCGATTGCACAGCGAGTCCAGCAGCGTCGGCTGAGCGATCGCACAGGCAGGCAGCAGCGGGTTTTCCAGGGCGATGAACGGATGGGACCAGTAGTCCTTGAACGCCGACGGCTGAGGTTGCGCCGAGGCCTTTTGCTCCAGCTCCGTTTCCAGCTCGGCAACGCTGATGTAGGGCGTGTGCGAGCCGGTCCGGGTACTCAGGTAAAACTCCAGCGCTGCATCCCAGCGGGTCCAAAGGTTGAGCGAATGCTTACCCTGGTTATACGTGACCGAACCCGATTGATTCACCACGGGCAGCAAAACACCGTGGCTGACCAGCGTCTTCAGGAATGCCAGGTTGTCGTCCTGCGCCGGACTCTGCAAAACCCCCGGCAGCAACAAGGCACTCTCCAGCGTCTGCGGGCTCAGGAAGTGGCGCAGTAACGGCAGCAACGTCACGTCAAACTCCAGGCTCAAGTCCTGCTGCCGGTCCCGGATAAAAAACGACGCCGAACCAACGCTGAGCCAGGTGCTTTCCCTGAGTTTCAGCAGGGTCTGCGCGCCCTCCGACGGCGTCTGTTGATCGCCCTGTTGATCAAGCCCCTGCCAGAACAGGGCCTTGGGCCTCAAGGACTTGATGGCCTTGATCAAGGTCAACAGTTCCGCGTCATCGGTTTTGCGCGAAATATCCCACTCCAGGGTGATCGCTTTCACCGGGGATGACTTAAACAATTCACGCAAAATGTCCCAATCCCGCCGTGGATGGCTGGTGTGAATTTCAATCAATCGGTCCAGCGGCAACGAACGCAAATAGTCGTTCAGGTCGTAACCCTGGGTTCTGGCGGTCGTGATCGCGCTGTCGAGATCCAGCAAAAATCCCGAGCCGCTGCGCTCCACCACACTGGAAATGAACTCGCCTTCGGACTGCTCTTGTGCGCCCGGCAATGAAAACAACCGCGGTGCGTTTTCCAGCACCAGCAGTGTGGCCGTGAGCTCGCGCAATTCGATGGCATTGGCCACCACCGTGTCAGCCACCTCTTGGGCCAGGGTCGGCAAAATGAAATGCTGCGTATCGCCACCGTGGAAACGCGACCAGGAAATATGCTCGGCCAGCCACGGCGAGCGGGTTTTGTCGCACAGTCTCCGCGTCATGTTCAGAAATTCGCGATCCATCGCGATGCCCACACTGCCCAGGGACAAACTGGACGAGTGCAGCAGGCTCGGTACTCGAGCGCTGACGTCAAGTAAACGAGGCTGCAGGATGCAGTGGGTCGGCTGAAACTCGACGTAATCGAAATGCGGCAAACCCTCAGCGAGAATTCGCTCGACCGTCGGGTCAAGTCCATCCTCCGACCGGTCATCCTGTGCCCTGCGCCGTGGCAAATGGTATTCCAGCCCTACTCCGGCCTCGGGATAGGACGAGGCATCAAACATCCCCATGTGAGCCTCCCCGGCTTCAGGCGGTCAGACCCAGCAAGCGTTGTTGCTCAGTATCAGTCCCCGATATCGCCAACAGCCCGGCATATTGGTTTTCCTGCGCTCTGACCTCTTTGGCGAGGTTTTCCAGAAGTTGACGTCCTTGTGGGGTGAATTCAGTGCTGGCCTCAAAGTCCGGCAATGCCTTGATCAAGCCTCGCAGAATGTACAGAAGACGGTTTTGCGCCCGTTGCAGCTCATCGGTCGAACGCGAACGAACCCGCCCCAGGTATTTGACCAAAGCGATGTACACGTAAAACGCGTGGAAGTAGCCATAAAAGTCACGCTTCTGTCCCGACCACGGCAAGGTGTACAACGGCTCCCGCGAGGTCTCTTCCTTAACGACCGGGCACGCCTCGACAATGTGATAGAGCAACTGATGAGTGGCCTCATGCACCAGGGACTCTTCCAGATCGAGTATCGAATCATCCCGGCTCGACAACAGGATGATTCCGGTGAAACGGGACGCCGAACAGCTTCGAAATGAACCATCGGGTAAATAGAAAATCGACTTGACCAGTTTTTTGATTTGCTCACGGCAGGCGGGCCATGTGTGCTCTATGCGCAACAGGGCAATATTCACCACGTCGCAAAAAAAACGTACGGAGTAACCGCTACGCTCCAACTGTTTGCGGACGGCTTCATCCTCCGGAAACTCATAGCTGGGCGGCATCACTATCGCTACCAGCGGATCGACATCAAACCGATGCACAGGGGGGCAATAATGATTCATGCGGGAACTATCGGATGCTTTGACACGCACTAACATCTCTGGAAATTCAAACAGCATTTTTTCCAGCTCACTCCTGTCCTCGGTCTTTTTCGTGATGACCAGATTGGCATAATGAGCGGTCAGTACATTCCACACTTGAAACACCGGATCATTAATAATCAAGCGCTGTTCACGGGTCGGAGGGACGATAAGATTAAATGCCTGTTCAAAAAACTCTGCCAGATGTGGCGCGTTGGGAAACAACTGAAAAAGTTCGGTGTACAGCGCAACAAAGCTGGTGTATCGATTTCGACTGACACGCTCCAGCAAGACTTCAAATCGCGAAGGCTCCGAATCCGCAAGGAAGGTCGTGCCCTGAAATAAATCCTCGACCGAGAGCTCACGTTGACCACTGTTACCGATGTCCATTTCTCAACCTTCCCTTAGGTTGGCGGCAACGGCTTCGCCATTGTCAGACTGGCAATGCCATAACCCAGTTGTTCATAAAGACGACGCGCCGCATCGTTGCGACCAAAGACATGCAACCGCACTTCCTTGCATCCCGCCTGGCTCGCCCATGATTCCAGGGCCAGCAGCGATTGTTTTGCATAACCCTGGCGGCGCTCGCCGGGGTCAATGTAAATATCCAGAATGAAGGCGATCCGACCGGCGCCAGCGTGTCGTTCGGCGACCCATAACTCACCGATACGCCGCGCTTGATCCTCGATCACCCAGAGTTGATTCTTTTCAGTCAGTCGCCCTTGCGGCAACAATTGCTCGAAGACACTTCGTGCCCTTTGCGACGCCTCCTCCTGGCCCCACTCGCCGGCGGCGACCATCCCGTCGCCATATTCAGCAAGGGCTCTTTCGGCGAACGTAACAAAGTCCGCGTCATTCATTGGAGCCAAGGTGACAGACATGCGTCATTCACTCCGCGCCCGAGCCGCGCCCGAGCGCTTCAGGTCATGAGTCTGATAAGGCCATTCGGCGTACCACCGTAAAAGCCCACCTTTCGTGGCACGCCAAATGGCATCACCCACCGTTAATCCATGCGCGCTTGTTGCTGCTGGTTCTGTGTATCAAATACCGCGCGTATCCCCAGGTTGTTCCGAATGCTGGAGGAAGCTGCCGTCAGTTTTGCAGCATCAATACCTTTAACCGCCGCGATCTCGTCAGTACTTAAGTGCACGCCAATATTTTTAGCCGCCCCTGCCGGATCACTGTGTAAGGCGTTGGCAAATTTTTCGTCCAGCACGGCCCGTCCCAGAACCGAGGCCAAACGTTCCTGATTGACTTTATTACCCATGGTACTTCTCCTTGTTATTTCGGCATGACGAAAAACATCCCCTGACGAAGCAAGAGAGTTTCTTTTGCCCGCCTGAGGAATTTGAATATAGCAAGGCCTCTTTTCTTTTCCAGCCAAGCCCATGGCTCTCTTTAAATCTTTTTACGATAACCGACAACACCAATTCTTAAGTTTAACCGGCGACTATTGATCTACCTTTAATGACAGCCAACACTGTAGGAAACGTCTTACAACTAAAGCAATAAACACTTCCATCTAACATCAGAAAAACAACAAGGCGCCATTAATAGAACACACCTGCGGACGCCCCTTATCAACCCGAATAACTATGGGATTTTATTAGGAATGCCTCATACCGTCCGCGCCCACGCTGACGTCGATTAGTGTTCGTTAATCGCCCAAAACCCCATCCCCCCCAATTGAATCCCCCCGCCCATCCCTCGCACCATTGTCCGCACCTGCAAAAATCAATAACAACAAGGTCCGACACCATGACTACGCGCCCTCTGCGCTCCGGCTGATCTCGCCCGCCCCCTTATCCGAATTCGATTTTTTGTCTGCGACCCCTTGGTTGCGGCTGAGTAGTGCTTTATCCCTGACAATTAGAGAGACCCGAGCCCATGACTTCCTCCACCACGCAGTATTTGTTTCCCAGCCTGATCGCCATCGCATTGGCCGGCGTGGCCCTGCCCGCCTTGGCCGAGGAAGCGGGCTTTGTCGAAGGAGCCAAGGTCAACCTGAACCTGCGTAACTTCTACATCAACCGTAACTTCACCAATCCGACCAAGAGCCAGGGCAAGGCTGAAGAGTGGACGCAAAGCTTTATCCTCGACGCCAAATCCGGGTTCACCCAAGGCACCGTCGGGTTCGGCATGGACGTGCTGGGGTTGTATTCGGTCAAGCTCGACGGCGGTAAAGGCACCGGCGGGACGCAGTTGCTGCCGCTGGATCACGATGGCCGCCCGGCGGACAACTTCGGTCGCGCCAACGTGGCGTTCAAGGCGAAGCTGTCCCAGACCGAAGTGAAGGTCGGCGAATGGATGCCGGTGCTGCCGATCCTGCGTTCGGACGACGGTCGCTCGCTGCCGCAAACCTTCCGTGGCGGCCAGATCACTTCGAAGGAAATCGATGGCCTGACGCTCTACGGCGGCCAGTTCCGCGCCAACAGCCCGCGCGACGACAGCAGCATGAGCGACATGTCGATGACCGGCAAAGCGGCCTTCAAGTCAGACCGCTTCAACTTCCAGGGCGTCGAATATGCCTTCAACGACAAGCGCACTCAGATCGGCTTGTGGAATGCTGAACTCAAAGACATCTACAGCCAGCAATACGTCAACCTGATCCACACCCAACCGCTGGGCGACTGGACCCTGGGCGCCAACCTCGGGTTCTTCTACGGCAAGGATGACGGCAGCGCCCGGGCGGGCGAGCTGGACAACAAAACCTGGTCGGGCCTGTTCTCGGCCAAATACGGTGGCAATACCTTTTACGTCGGCCTGCAAAAACTCACCGGCGACAACGCCTGGATGCGGGTCAACGGCACCAGCGGCGGCACCCTGGCCAACGACAGCTACAACTCCAGCTATGACAACGCCCGGGAAAAATCCTGGCAAGTGCGCCACGACTACAACTTCGCCGCTCTGGGCGTGCCGGGCCTGACCCTGATGAACCGCTACATCAGCGGCGACAACGTCCACACCGCCACCACCAGCGACGGCAAGGAATGGGGCCGCGAAAGCGAACTGGGTTACACCGTGCAAAGCGGCGCACTCAAAGACCTCAACGTCAAATGGCGCAACTCCACCATCCGCCGTGACTTCAGCAACAACGAGTTCGATGAGAACCGGTTGATCGTCAGCTATCCGATCAGCCTGCTGTAAGACTCTAAAACGCCTTCGCGGGCAAGCCTCGCTCCTACAGATCACACCACCTGTAGGAGCGAGGCTTGCCCGCGAAGACGTCAGCTCAAGCAACACAACTTTCGCGGATCACTCCCGCGACTCAACCCCCAACTCATCCCACACCGACTCGGCCAGGTGGAACGTCGCGTTGGCCGCCGGAATGCCGCAATAGATCGCGCTCTGCATGATCACTTCCTTGATCTCGCTGCGGGTCACGCCGTTGTTGGCGGCGGCGCGCAGGTGCAGTTTGAGTTCTTCGTTGCGGTTCATGCCGATCAGCATGGCGATGGTGATCAGGCTGCGGGTGTGGCGCGGCAGGCCCGGGCGGGTCCAGATGTCGCCCCAGGCGTGGCGGGTGATCATCTCCTGGAACTCCGAGTTGAACTCGGTCAGCGCGTTCAGGCTGCGGTCGACGTGGGCGTCGCCGAGTACTGCGCGACGGACTTTCATGCCCTCGTCGTAACGTTGTTTCTCGTCCACAAAAAACCCCTCAATGACCGGAAAGAAACGCCAGTACCCGCTCGCTGAACGCAGCGCCGGCCTGAACGTTGGACAGGTGCGCGGCGTAGAACTCGGCGTACTCGGCGCCCCGTACATGTTCCTGAATGAAATGCCCGCCAGACGGCGGCGTCACCGCGTCTTCTGTGCCGGCGATCACCAGCAGCGGCGCCTTGATCGAGGACAACTGATCGCGGAAATCGGCATCGCGCACTGCCGCACAATTGGCCGCGTAGCCTTCAGGCGAGGTGGCCGCAAGCATGTCGGTGATCTGCTTCGCCGCTGCCGGATTGGCGGCGGAAAAATCCGGAGTGAACCAGCGCGCAATCGACGCATCACGCAATGCGACCATCGCCGCCGCGCCGTCACGCAGCACGGTTTCGATTCGTGGGTTCCACACCGATGGATCGCCGATTTTCGCCGCGGTGTTGCACACGATCAGTTTGTTCAAACGCTGACCGGCGTTGATCCCCAGCCACTGGCCGATCAACCCGCCCATGGACAGACCACAGAAATGCGCGCGCTCGATGTGCAAGGCATCCAGCAGCGCCAGCACGTCGCGGCCCAGTTGCTCGATGCTGTACGGCCCTGGCGTCACCAATGACTTGCCGTGACCACGGGTGTCAAAACGCAGCACGCGGAAATGCTCGGTGAACGCCGGGATTTGTGCGTCCCACATGTGCAGGTCGGTGCCCAGTGAGTTGGACAGCACCAGTACCGGCGCTTCTTCAGGGCCATCGAGTTGCGGCCCTTGAATTTGGTAGTGCAGTTCGCCCTCGGCGAGTTGTACGAATGCCACAGCAGTCTCCTTCAGGCAGTCAACGCAAAATGTTCAGCCACCGCTCGCTCGACCCAGGTATGGGCCTGACCGAGGTAATGGGCGGGGTCCAGCAGATGATCGAGTTCAGCGTCCGACAACTCGGCGGTCACTTGCGGCTCGTCGCCGAGTACCGCGCGCAGATGACGTTGCTCGGCCACAGCACGCTTGCAGCATTGCTCCAGCAGATGATGCGCGGTGTCGCGACCGACCCGTTGCGCCAGGACGATGCTCACGGCTTCAGCGAGCACCAGGCCTTGGGTCAGGTCGAGGTTGCGGGTCATGCGCATCGCGTCCACTTCCAGTCCGTCGGCCACCAACAGCGCTTGTTGCAGGCTGCCCGACACCAAGCAGCAGATCTCCGGCAGGGTTTCCCATTCGGCATGCCACAGGCCCAGGCTGCGCTCGTGTTCCTGGGGCATCGCGCTGAACAAAGTCGAAAGTAAACCCGGCACCCGCGTCGCCGCACCGATCAGCACCGCCGCGCCCACCGGATTGCGTTTGTGCGGCATGGTCGAGGAACCGCCCTTTCCCGGTGCCGACGGTTCGAACACTTCGCCGGCTTCGGTCTGCATCAACAGGCTGATGTCGCGGCCGAGTTTGCCGAGGCTGCCGGCGATCAAGCCAAGCACCGCGCCGAACTCCACCAGACGATCGCGTTGGGTGTGCCAGGGTTGTTCCGGCAAGGTCAGTTGCAGTTCTGCGGCCAAGACTTCGCCAATCGGCATCGCCTGATCGCCAAGGGCCGCGAGGGTGCCGGAGGCGCCACCGAATTGCAGCACCAGCAGGCGCGGCTTGAGTTCCAGCAAACGCTGGCGGCTACGAGTCACCGCGCCCAGCCAACCGGCGATCTTCATGCCGAGGGTGACCGGGGTCGCGTGTTGCAACCAGGTGCGCCCGGCCAGCGGCGTGGCGACGTATCGCTTGGCCTGGGTCGCGAGGGTATCCCCCAGCTGCGCCAGATCAGCTTCGATCAGTTGCAGCGCGCGGCGCAATTGCAACACCAGGCCGGTGTCCATCACGTCCTGGCTGGTTGCGCCCAGATGCACGTAGCGCTCGGCTTCAGGATCGCTTTTGGCGATTTGCTTGCCCAGCGCCTTGACCAAAGGGATCGCCGAATTGCCCGCCGTGGCAATCGCCTCGCCGAGCGCGGCGAAGTCGTAATACTCGGCTTTGCAGGCCGCTTCGATAGACGCGACTGCCGTTTGTGGAATCAGGCCAACCCGCGCTTCGGCCCGGGCCAGCGCGGCTTCGAAATCCAGCATGGCCTGAACCCGGCCCTGATCGCAGAACACCTCACGCATGTCACGTGCGGTGAAGTAGGCATCGAACAATTGATTGCCCGGTCGCTGATTCATAAACAGTCCTTGCAGGCGAGGGCCTGTAAGGCCCTCGCATAAAAATCAAAGGTCGTTTTCCAGATACTTCGGCTGTTTCGGCAGACGCAGGCTGAACAGGAACGCCACCGCCATCATCACCGTCACGTACCAGTAGAACGAGTTTTCCATGCCCCCGGCTTTAAGGCTCAACGCTACATATTCTGCCGAACCGCCAAAGATCGCATTGGCCACCGCATACGCCAGGCCGACGCCCAAGGCGCGCACCTCTGGCGGGAACATTTCGGCTTTCACCAGACCGCTGATCGAGGTGTAGAAACTGACGATCGCCAGCGCCACGGTAATCAGCACAAAGGCCAGGAACGGATTGCTGACACTTTTCAGGCTCAACAGGATCGGTACGGTGCACAACGTGCCGAGGGCGCCGAACCAGAG
Source organism: Pseudomonas sp. DF5 (assembly GCF_058148225.1). Lineage (NCBI taxonomy): Bacteria > Pseudomonadati > Pseudomonadota > Gammaproteobacteria > Pseudomonadales > Pseudomonadaceae > Pseudomonas > Pseudomonas sp. DF5. Next base: position 54,678 of record NZ_JBYVYM010000011.1, on the reverse strand, counting down.
CATCGAATTGCGCCGGCCAATCTTGTCGGCGAGCATGCCGAAGAACGGTTGCATGCACATATAAAGGAACAGCGCGCCGGTCATGATGTAGCTGGCGGTCTTGGCGTGCATGCCGGCGGTGTTCACCAGGTACTTCTGCATGTACGTGGTGAAGGTGTAGAAAATCAGCGAACCGCCGGCGGTGTAACCCAGCACGGTGATGAAGGCGGCCTTGTGATCGCGGAACAGCGCACCGATGCTGCCGGCGTCTTTGTTTTCACGCATTTCCTTGCTGCTGGTTTCCTTGAGCGCACGACGCAGGAACAACGAAATCAACGCCGCCGCCGCACCGACCACGAACGGAATCCGCCAGCCGTAGGCACGCAATTCATCCTCATTGAGGAACTGCTGCAGGATCACTACCAGCGACACCGCCAGCAACTGCCCGCCAATCAGCGTCACGTACTGGAACGACGCGAAGAACCCGCGCTGGCCCTTGAGGGCGACTTCGCTCATGTAGGTCGCGGTGGTGCCGTATTCGCCGCCCACCGACAAGCCCTGCAGCAAGCGCGCGAACAGCAGCAGGATCGGCGCCCAGACACCGATGCTGTTGTAGGTCGGCAGGCAAGCGATGAGCAGAGAACCGAAGCACATCATCAGAATCGAGATCAGCATCGAATTCTTGCGCCCGTGCTTGTCCGCCAGCCGACCGAAGATCCAGCCGCCGATGGGGCGCATCAGAAACCCGGCGGCAAACACGCCCGCGGTATTGACCAACTGCACCGTGGGGTTATCGGACGGGAAAAAGGCCGGGGCAAAGTAGATCGCACAGAAGGCGTAGACGTAGAAGTCGAACCACTCGACCAGATTGCCGGACGAGGCGCCGACAATCGCAAAGATTCTTTTGCTGCGTTCTTCACCGGTGTAGACAGCTGTGGAGGTTGTCATTGTTTTTTCGCTCTGTGGGGACCGTGAGAGTCTAGACATACTTTGCAACAATCCCGTTCCGCAGGAACATTCTTTGGCGTCAGTGAGGACGCCTTCGCGGGCAAGCCTCGCTCCTACGGATGTACGCGATATCCGCGACTACATATATCTGTAGGAGCGAGGCTTGCCCGCGAATGATCTCAAGCGAACTCAATAATCGAAGAACACGGTCTCCGCATCCGTCCCCTGCAGAATCACATTCCACTGATAAACACCCGCAGCATCCTGCTTCGCCAACAAGGTGCCACGGCGTTCGGCAGGCACGCACTCGAGCAGCGGATCCGCCACGTTGGCCGGCTCACCATCGAAGTAAATCCGCGTCAGCAAGTGCTTCACCAACCCGCGAGCAAACACCAGCACCACCAGGTGCGGCGCCTGGGTCGTGCCCTTCAGGCCTTCCACAGTGCCCGGCTTGATCGTGGTAAAGCGAAAGCGCCCTTGCGCATCCACCGGCACCCGGCCGAACCCTTCGAAATTCGGGTCCAGGGGTTTGTCCTGATCGTCTTCGGGGTGATCGTACTTGCCGGCGGCGTTGGCCTGCCAGACTTCGAGCATGGCGTCGTTGACGAAGTCGCCATTGCCGTCGACGACTTGCCCGGTGATCGCCACACGCTCGCCGAGGGTCTGTTCAACGGTCAGGTCTTCACGGTTCAGCCAGGTCAGGCCGATGTGGTAGTACGGTCCGACGGTGTGGGACGTGGTCGCGTTCAGCGTCATCTTATTTCTCCATCGGCGTGGCGTCGCGGCCGCGCAAAACGATGTCCCAACGATAAGCGAGGGCATAGGAAGGGATGGTTTTTTCCAGATCGAAACTGGCGATCAGACGCTCTTTGGCGCTGGTATCGGGCACGCAGTTGTAGATCGGGTCGTAAGCCAGCAACGGGTCACCCGGGAAATACATCTGGGTCACCAGGCGCGTCAGAATGCTCGGCCCGAACAGGGAGAAATGGATGTGCGCCGGACGCCAGGCATTGTGGTGGTTACCCCACGGGTAGGCGCCAGGCTTGATGGTCTGGAATTGATACCAGCCATCGGCGTCGGTCACGGTGCGGCCGGTACCGGTGAAGTTCGGGTCCATCGGTGCGTCGTGCAGATCGCGGGCATGGTTGTAACGACCGGCGGCATTGGCCTGCCAGATCTCCACCAGAATGCCCGGCACCGGCAGACCGTCTTCATCCAGTACACGACCGTGGATAATGATCCGCTCACCCAATGGCTCGCCCGAGTGCTGGGCGGTCAGGTCGTTGTCCCGCTCCTGAATACGCTCGGCGCCGATGGTCGGGCCGGTGATTTCCGACAGCGAATGAGGCAAAAACACCAACGGCTTGGACGGCGAGCGAAGGTTGGTGGATTGATAAGGAGGGTGCAGGTATTCCGGCTGAGTGCCCGCCTGCGGGCGACGGTAACCTGGTTTGTCAGTCATTGCGCTTTCCTCAATTCTTATTAGTCGCTTCTGTGCGTCAGACCCGTTCGATCGCCAAGGCCAGGCCCTGACCGACACCGACACACATGGTCGCCAAGCCTTTCTTGCCGCCCGTCTTTTCCAGTTGATGCAGTGCAGTCAGCACCAGACGCGCACCGCTCATGCCCAGCGGATGGCCCAAGGCAATGGCGCCACCGTTCGGGTTGACCTGGGCCGCGTCATCCGCCAGTCCCAGTTCACGCAGCACCGCCAGACCCTGGCTGGCGAAGGCTTCGTTGAGTTCGATCACGTCGAAATCGTTGACCGCCAGGCCCAGGCGCTCAGTCAATTTACGCACCGCCGGCACCGGGCCGATACCCATCACCCGTGGTGCGACGCCGGCGCTGGCCATGCCGAGCACTTTGGCGCGGGCGGTCAAGCCGTGTTTCTTCACGGCTTCGGCCGAAGCCAGAATCAGCGCTGCAGCACCGTCGTTCACACCGGAGGCATTGCCGGCGGTGACGGTTTTGTCGGGGCCGTTGACCGGTTTGAGTTTGGCCAGGGTCTCGAGTGTGGTATCGGCGCGAGGATGTTCGTCCTGGCTGACCACTGTTTCACCCTTCTTGTGGGCAATGCGCACTTCAACGATTTCTTCGGCGAAAAATCCTGCGGCTTGCGCGGCGGCTGTCCGTTGCTGACTGCGCAGTGCGAAAGCGTCCTGATCCTCGCGGGAAACCTGGTAATCGTCGGCCACATTATCGGCGGTTTGCGGCATTGCATCGACGCCGTACTGGGCTTTCATCAACGGGTTGATGAAACGCCAGCCGATGGTGGTGTCTTCCAGCTTCATGTTGCGCGAAAACGCGGCGTCCGCCTTGCCCATCACGAACGGCGCGCGGGACATCGATTCGACGCCACCGGCAATCGCCAGCTCCATCTCACCGCTGGCGATGGCCCGAAACGCAGTGCCGATAGCGTCCATGCCCGAAGCGCAGAGGCGATTGAGGGTGACGCCAGGAATGGTTTCCGGCAGCCCCGCCAGCAGCAACGCCATGCGAGCCACGTTGCGGTTGTCTTCGCCGGCCTGGTTGGCGCAGCCGAGGAACACCTCGTCCACCGCGTTCCAGTCCACCGACGGGTTGCGTTCTATCAACGCCTTGATCGGCACGGCGGCCAGGTCATCGGCACGGACCGCCGACAGGCCACCGCCGAAACGGCCGATGGGGGTACGAATCGCGTCGCAGATATAAACGTCACGCATCAGGCTTCTCCGGGTGCTTGGCCGTGGGCCGCCGCAGTGCGGGCTTCCAGATCACGCAGCGCGGTCAACTCGACTTCGGTTGGCTCGGCGGTGTTTTCAACCGTGTCGGCAAAACGAATCGCCCAACCGGTGGCCGCGATCACTTGCTCACGGGTTACACCTGGGTGCAGCGCTGTGACCACGAACTCATGGGTGCCGGCTTCCGGTTCCATGATGCACAGGTCGGTAATAATGCCGACAGGACCGGCGCCTGGCAGGCCGAGACGTTTGCGCGAATCACCGCCCTCGCCATGACCAACCGAGGTAATGAAGTCGAGCTTGTCTACAAAGGAGCGCGCCGACTGCTTGAGGATGATCAGCACGCTCTTGGCGGAACCGGCGATCTCCGGCGCGCCACCTGCACCCGGCAGGCGAACTTTCGGCTGGTGGTAGTCGCCGACCACAGTGGTGTTGATGTTGCCGAAACGGTCGACTTGCGCGGCGCCGAGGAAGCCGACGTCAATGCGCCCGCCCTGCAGCCAGTAGCGAAAAATCTCGCCGGTCGGGACGACGGTGTCGGCGGTTTCCGCCAGCTCACCGTCACCGATCGACAATGGCAGTACGCTTGGCTTGGCACCGATCGGACCCGATTCGTAGATCAGGACTACATCGGGCGAGGACGTCAGTCGCGCCAGGTTGGCGGCTTTCGACGGCAGGCCGATACCAACGAAGCACACCGAACCGTTTTTCAGGCGGCGGGCGGCGGCGACGGTCATCATTTCATTGGTGGTGTAAGTCATTACTTGGCCTCCGAAGCAGCGGCCAGCTTGGCCTGGAACTCGCTGAAGTCAGCGCAGCCGTGGATGTACTCGTTGATCCACGCGGTGAAGGTTTCACGGTCGCGGGCAATCGGGTCCCAGGCCTGGTAGAAGCGGTTGTCACGCTCGGTGTAACCGTGGGCGTAGGACGGATGCGCGCCGCCCGGTACGTGGCAGACCGCGCTCAGAGCCCAGGTCGGCAGCACACAAGCGTTCATCGGTGCGTTGAGGTCATCGACGATTTCTTCGACGGTGACGATGCAACGCTTGGCCGCCAGCGCCGCTTCTTTCTGCACCCCGAGGATGCCCCAGAGCAGCACGTTGCCTTGGCGGTCGGCTTTCTGCGCGTGAATCACGGTGATGTCCGGACGCACCGACGGTACCGCCGCCAGCACTTCGCCGGTGAACGGGCACGTGACGGTCTTGATCAGCGGGTTGACCTTCGGCAGATCGGAACCGGCGTAGGCACGCAGCACCGCGAACGGTAAGCCCGAAGCGCCCGCGACGTAGGCATTGGCCAGGTCGGCGTGGCTGTGCTCTTCGATTTCCAGCGCATGCGGCCACTGCCGCTCGACTGCGTCACGCAGACGGTGCAGCGAACCGACGCCGGGGTTGCCGCCCCAGGAGAAAATCAGTTTGCGAGCACAACCGGCACCGATCAACTGGTCGTAGATCAAGTCAGGCGTCATCCGCACCAGGGTCAGGTCTTTCTTGCCCTGACGAATGATTTCGTGACCGGCCGCCGTAGGAATCAGGTGAGTGAAGCCTTCGAGCGCGACGGTATCGCCGTCGTTGACGAACTGCTTCACCGCGTCATGCAGCGAAAGGATTTCAGCCATGGGGCAGGCTCCCGTTTATTGTTAACCGACAGTGTGGGAAAAAGGCGCCGATGCGCAGCGCCGGAATGACTGAAGATTAAGCCCCTGGAATAACCCAAACAATCCGATAATCGACTGAGTGTTCGTTTATCGAACAGATTGTTACCTCACTATCGTTCTCTTTCACATCGTTCCCACGCTCTGCGTGGGAATGCAGCCCGGGACGCTCCGCGTCCCAAATGCGGACGCAGAGCGTCCATTGAGGCGTTCCCACGCAGAGCGTGGGAACGATCGAACAATCTCGGAAATCGCCCTCAGGTCGCATCCGCATGGCTGACCATGCCCTTGATCACCACCGCCGTGGTCGCCAACGCGGCCGGAATCACCAGCGCCGTCAGCACCTGCTCGAAGTTCCAGCCCAGGCCCAGCAACGTCGCGCCCATCCACGCCCCGAGGATCGCGCCGAAGCGGCCAATCCCAAGCATCCACGACACACCGGTCGCCCGCCCTTGCGTCGGGTAAAAACGCGCCGCCAGCGACGGCATTGCCGATTGCGCGCCGTTGACACACATCCCGGCCACCAGCACCAGGGTCGCCAGCACGGCGATGTTGCCCAGGCTCTGCCCTACCGCGTAGGCAAACACCCCTGCCAATAGGTAGAAAGTGCCGATGACCTTGTGCGGATTGAACCGGTCCATCGCCCAACCCACGCCCACTGCGCTCAACACCCCTCCCAGCTGGAACAGCGCACCAATGAATGCGGCCTGCTCCATGCTCGCGCCGCTGTCACGCATCAGCGTCGGCAACCAACTGGTCAGCAGATAAACAATCACCAGCCCCATGAAGTACGTCAGCCACAGCAACAATGTGCCGGTGCTGTAAGTGCCGGAGAAGATCACCGCGAACACATTGCGTGCCTTCACGGTTTTCTGTTCCGGCACACTGAAACTCGAAGCCTGGGCCACCACCGCTGGGTCGATCGGTGCCAGGGCCTTGCGCACTTTGTCGGTACCGCGATTGCGCACCACCAGATAGCGCGCCGATTCAGGCAACCACAACAGCAAAACGACGGTGAGTATCAGCGGCAGAATCCCGCCGATCATCAACAGGCTGTGCCAGCCGAAGGCCGGGATCAGTTTGGCCGAGATGAACCCGCCCCCGGCCATGCCGAGGTTGAAGCCGCAGAACATGCTGGTCACCAGCAGCGACTTCTTGCGTTCCGGGGTGTATTCGGACAGCAGCGTGGTCGCGTTCGGCATGCCGGCGCCCAGGCCCAGGCCGGTGAGGAAACGCAGCACCAGCAGTTGATCGACATTGGTGCTGTAAGCCGATGCCAGGCTGAACGCACCGAACAACAACACCGCGCCTACCAGTACGACTTTTCGCCCGAAGCGGTCAGCCAACGGCCCGGACCCCAGGGCGCCAAAGACCATGCCGATCAGTGCCGCACTCATCACCGGGCCGAGGCTGGCGCGATCGATGCCCCAGTCCTGGGACAATGCCGGCGCGATAAACCCCATGGCCGCGGTGTCGAGGCCATCGAGGAAGACAATCAGGAAACACAGGATCACCACCCGCCATTGGTAGCGCGAAATGGGTTGAGCATTGATGAAGGACTGCACGTCGAGGCAGTTCCCTACAGCAGACTGAGGCTGGTTCATTATTTTTATTCCACGCAAAGAACGCAGTCGAACAAGTGCCAGCCGAGGCTGACGCCGTCACAAGAAAAGAAGGTCGGGATCAGACGATCCGGTTTCGGCAGTTAGGGCGGCGGGAACAGCGACAGTGGGGAAACGTGCACATGACGATGCCTCTTCTCATTATTATTGGGTCGTCGTCCGGCAACCGGCTGAGGGCCAGCAGCGCCGGATGACGCTGCCGCGACATTAATGATCCGAGAGAAACAGCGTCAATTCGATAAACGCGACTCTGTGCGTTTATCGAACAGCTTAGGCGAAGAGCTGCGCGCTAAGGTCGCGGCTGGCACTCAACAAACCTGGCAGGAAACGTTGCTCCAGCTCGCTGCGGCTGACCCGGCCGGCATGGGTGCTGACGTTCAGCGCCGCCACTACCTGGCCAGAAGCGTCATACACCGGCACGGCAATCGAGCGCAGGCCTTGCTCCAGTTCCTGATCGACGATGCACCAGCCTTGTCGCCGTACTTCTTGCAAGCATTCGAGCAAGGCCTCGGGGGTGTGCAGGGTGCGACTGGTCTTGGCTTGCAAGTCTGCATGGTCGAGGTATTCGCGCAGCGACGTGTCGTCCAGCGCGGCGAGCAGAATCCGGCCCATGGAGGTGCAATAGGCCGGCAAGCGCCCACCCACCGAGAGGTCGACGGAAATCAGCCGTTGGGTAGTCGCCGAGCGCGCGATGTACAAAATGTCATCGCCCTCCAGCGTGGCCATGTTGCAGGCCTCGTGCAGTTGCTCGCTCATGCGGTCCAGGTACGGCTGGGCAGACACCGCCAGTGGAGTCGACGACAGATAGGCATGGCCCAGGGTCAAGACTTTGGGCAGCAGCGAATAGGTGCGCCCGTCGGTGGTGGCATAGCCGAGCTTGATCAGCGTATGCAGGCAACGTCGCACAGCCGCGCGGGGAATTTCCGTGCGGTGGCTGATCTGTGCAATGGTCAGGTGCCGCTTGCGCTCCTGGAACGCTTGCACCACCGCCAGGCCACGGGCCAGGGAAGTCATGAAATCAGGGTCACCGGTCAGGGCCTGGATTCGCTTGGCGGGCGAGGCGACGATCGGCGGCGCCACTGAAGCGAAGGAATTGCGCATTTGATCGTTCATATCAGGTTCCCCATACGGATCAGCGACTATTACAAGCGGCCCCGGTCTGACACACAAGCCAGCGACTGCCAGGATTGGGCGATTATCGAACCACAGACCGATAATCGCAATCGTGCTGCGTACATTCAGCCATCCTGCTTTCACTCACCCACAATACGGTTGTTATTTTCGGTCACTGGTTTAAAGGAGAACGATGTAATAATTTGTCCGGCTTAATGGCGCCAGAAAGTCACCACTGCAACTGGCATCAGTCCACCGTAGTTACCGGCAAGTTGCGAGCAACAAAACAATCACACATGAGGAACTACTTTTAACTGCCAAGAGATAGTGTTCTTCGAATCGACCGCTATAATGCATTTCAGAGGCGACCGGTTTTTTTGTACCGATTCCGCCCGCCGGCAGCGCGATATCCATCGCCGCTGTCCGCAGCAAGCGCTTGACGCTCATTTAATATGTTCCGCCAACGCGCTCGCTGAAACAGGAGACTGATGCTGCGTCAGCTGTTTTGCTCTGGTGCCGTGGCCGCCTGCAACATTGAAGTATTGATTGTGCCGTGGGAACGATGTCGTATCAGGCATTGTCCTTTCGACGAGCATGGTCAATAGATCGATGCAGCGCGTTTCACCAGAATTAATCTCAACTCAATCAGGTAGCACTGTGACGAAAGACGAACTGCGCGCGGAACTTGAGCGCCAGGAACAACGTTACAAGGAAGTTTACGGCGGGGAAGTCACCACCTACGCCGCTCAGCCCGAACCCGAACGCAAACCCTGGCGTAAACGCGCCACCGTTCAGGATCAGGCCTTCACCCAGGAATTGCAGAAGATGGAAAAGGAACTCAAAGCCGAAGAGCCATGACCGCCTCGACTTGAATCCTTTCAAGAGCCTGCGTCTGCGCCCGTTAAAAGCGGGTTGTATCGATGGTGCTTTTCGCGCCCGCTACAAGCGGGCAGCGGCTTCCTCATCCATTCGATGAGGCAAACGGCTCTTGCCTGACCTTCTTCTCAGATATTTCACACAAGCGTTCAAGCCTCTCGTCCCAACGAGAGAAACCCTTGTGGCTGCTGCCTTTCCAAGCGAATTCAATGACTTGTAAGCCCCTGAAAAAACCTGGGATTCAGGGGATTGCCACCCACTAATTCATTGAAGAATGTAACCGATGAGCAGCAAGTGCATCGATTATCAGTCTTTTCTGGCATAATCGCGCCCCCTTACGAACGGGTCAGAAAACCTTCATGATCGATTTATTCAGCGGACTGGATGCTTGGGTGCTTGTGAGCCTCTTGCTCGCCCTGGCCTTTGTCCTCGCCTTCGAGTTCATCAACGGCTTTCATGACACCGCAAACGCGGTGGCCACTGTTATCTACACCAAAGCCATGCCGCCTCATCTGGCGGTGTTCTTTTCCGGTGTGTTCAACTTCCTCGGCGTGCTGCTGGGCGGTGTGGGGGTGGCGTATGCCATCGTCCATCTGCTGCCGGTAGAACTGTTGATCAATGTGAACACCGGTCACGGGCTGGCCATGGTGTTCTCGTTACTCGCCGCCGCCATCACCTGGAACCTGGGCACCTGGTACTTCGGTATCCCGGCCTCCAGTTCCCATACGCTTATCGGTTCGATCCTCGGTGTCGGCCTGGCCAACGCCCTGATCAACGACATTCCGTTGGCCGACGGCGTGAACTGGCAGAAAGCGATCGACATCGGCGCGTCCCTGGTGTTCTCGCCTATGGCCGGCTTCCTCGTTGCCGCCCTGGTGTTGATCGGCCTTAAATGGTGGCGTCCGCTGTCCAAGATGCACAAGACACCGGAACAGCGCCGCAAGATCGACGACAAGAAACACCCACCGTTCTGGAACCGTCTGGTACTGGTGATTTCGGCGATGGCGGTCAGCTTCGTGCACGGTTCGAATGATGGCCAGAAAGGTATCGGCCTGATCATGCTGGTGCTGATCGGTATCGTCCCGGCGCAATTCGTACTCGACCTGGGCAGCACCACCTACCAGATCGAACGGACGCGCGATGCAACCCTGCACCTGAGCCAGTTCTACAAGCGCAATGCCGATACGCTGGGTGAATTCCTGGCCTTGGGCAAAAGCGTGGAAGGTGATCTGCCGGAGAAATTCCGTTGCAACCCGCAACAGACCGAACCGACCATCGCCGCCCTGCTCGACACCCTCAAGGGTGTAGCCGACTACCACTCGCTGCCGGCGGAAAGCCGCATCGAAGTGCGTCGTTACCTGCTCTGCCTGGACGACACGGCGAAGAAAGTCAGCAAGCTGCCTGGCCTCGCTGCCCGTGAAAAGGCTGACCTGGACAAACTGCGCAAGGACCTGACCACCACCACTGAATACGCCCCGTTCTGGGTGATTCTGGCGGTCGCACTGGCCCTCGGCCTGGGTACCATGGTCGGCTGGAAGCGCGTGGTACTGACCATCGGCGAGAAAATCGGCAAGCAAGGCATGACCTATGCCCAAGGCATGTCGGCGCAGATCACCACCGCGAGCATGATCGGCCTGGCCAACATCTTCAGCCTGCCCGTCTCCACTACCCACGTCCTGTCCTCAGGCGTGGCCGGTACCATGGTCGCGAACAAAAGCGGCCTGCAAGGCGGCACCGTCAAAACCATCCTGCTGGCCTGGGTCCTGACCCTGCCAGCCACCGTAGGCCTGTCGGCCGGCCTGTTCTGGCTGGCCTCCAAGGCACTGGGTAGCTGATACACCGCTACTGAAAAAGGCGCGTTCCGTGAGGTTCGCGCCTTTTTTATTGCCCGCATTTCGGTATTAGAGCGTGGGAACGATCGCACAAAAAAAAAGGGCGACCGAAGTCGCCCAAAATGCCTTGCGTGCTCATTGCTCCAGAAAGACCTACGGTTTTCTCCGCTTATGCGAATCCTTCCAGATAAAAAATCCAAACCCTGCAAAAAACAGAACCATGAGGCCGACTGTCAGCACTCCGGCGATCACCACGTTATCGAAAAACATGACTGGCCTCCTGGACTTGCCCTGTTGCGATGGGGCTAAGTTAACCAATCGGGCAGGAGAGAAAATTGACCGGGATCAATGCCGCCCGCGACGGGGCGTAAAGGAAGGGAAATAACTGACCTGCATCAACAGATGCAGGGTGTTTCAACGCTTTTTCGGTTTGTTCTTCGGCTTTTTCTTCGCTTTACCCAACGGCATGGCCTGCTCAAATGCCTGGCGCACTTCGTTCAGGCGTTTTTCATTAAGGTCATGAACCCGCTTGGCACGTTCAGAGTTGAGGTCGATCAGCTTGTCATCTTGGCTCATGGCGTTCAGTGCATCGCTTGGAAATGAATTCAGCTGCCGGCTAAAGGCGACAGGATTGCGCCAATAATGCGGTCTGGCGCGGGCGCTGACCAGTCTCCGACACTTCAGATCTCAATATCGACCCACAACCCCTGACGTGGCTGATTCTCCATCAACGGCACCACCGGCACGGTATTGTCGGCATTGAGCTCATTGCCGGGGATCGCCAGGTGTTCTTCAGGATCTTCATCGGCTTCGCGACGGCGCCGCTCCCGCTCCTGCTGCCGACGCTGTTCCTCGCGCAGCTGCAGGCCCGCCTCTTCCGGGTCGCGCTTTTGCAGGTCGATAGTGCTTTCATTGGAGCTTTCCTGCACCGGCACCACGGGGGGAATATCCGGACGCTGGCGGATCGGATCCTGCTGTGAAGTGATCGGCACGGCGCTCAAGGGGAGCATCGGTGGCAGCATATTATTAGTCTCCTGTCAGAAGTCTGTCGGCTGCGGGGATGGCGACTTGAGCCATTGGTCGCAAACTTGTGATCCGCTTGGCACGATCTTCCATCGGACAACGTAGAACTCAAGCGTTCCCGAAGATCGAAAGATCGCAGCCTTCGGCAGCTCCTGCGCACGTAAACCTTTGGTCTGGGGCCTGATTCCGTTAAGATAGCCCGCTTTTTCAAGGTGGGAGTCAGGCAGCATGGCGCAGCAGTATCAACCGGGGCAACGCTGGATCAGTGACAGCGAAGCCGAGCTGGGTTTAGGCACCGTTCTGGCACAGGACGGCCGCTTGTTGACCGTGCTCTACCCGGCCACTGGCGACACTCGCCAGTACGCGCTACGGAATGCGCCCCTCACCCGCGTGCGGTTTTCGCCGGGTGACTCGATCACTCACTTCGAAGGCTGGAAACTGACCGTACAGGAAGTCGACGACATCGACGGCCTGCTGGTCTACCACGGCCTCAATGGGCAGAACGAAGTGGTCACCCTGCCGGAAACCCAGCTGTCGAACTTCATTCAGTTCCGACTGGCGAGCGACCGTCTGTTCGCTGGCCAGATCGACCCGCTGGCCTGGTTCTCCCTGCGTTACCACACCCTGGAACACACCAGCCGCCAGTTGCAGTCATCGCTCTGGGGCCTGGGTGGCGTGCGCGCGCAACCGATCGCGCACCAGTTGCACATCGCCCGTGAAGTCGCCGACCGCATTGCGCCGCGGGTTCTGCTGGCCGACGAAGTGGGCCTGGGCAAGACCATCGAAGCCGGTCTGGTGATCCATCGCCAACTGCTCTCGGGCCGCGCCAACCGCGTGCTGATCCTGGTGCCGGAAAACCTCCAGCACCAGTGGCTGGTGGAGATGCGCCGCCGCTTCAACCTGCAAGTTGCGCTGTTCGATGAAGAACGCTTCATCGAAAGCGATGCCACCAACCCGTTCGAAGACACCCAGCTCGCCCTGGTAGCGCTCGAATGGCTGGTGGAAGACGAGAAGGCCCAGGACGCGCTGTTCGCCGCCGGCTGGGACTTGATGGTGGTCGACGAAGCGCACCACCTGGTGTGGCACGAAGACCAGGTCAGCCCTGAGTACTCCCTGGTGGAGCAGCTTGCTGAAACGATCCCGGGCGTATTGCTGCTGACCGCAACCCCGGAACAACTGGGCCAGGACAGCCACTTCGCCCGTCTGCGCCTGCTCGACCCGAACCGTTTCCATGACCTGCATGCCTTCCGCGCCGAGAGCGAAAACTATCGCCCGGTGGCCGAAGCCGTTCAGGAGTTGCTGGACAAAGGGCGCCTGTCGCCTGAAGCGCACAAGACCATTCACGGCTTCCTCGGCAACGAAGGCGAAGCCCTGCTGAGTGCAGTCAACGATGGCGATACCGACGCCAGCGCCCGTCTGGTCCGCGAACTGCTGGACCGCCATGGCACTGGCCGCGTGCTGTTCCGTAATACCCGCGCCGCCGTGCAGGGTTTCCCGGAGCGCAAACTGCACCCGTACCCGCTGCCGTGCCCGGCCGAATACCTCGAACTGCCGTTGGGCGATCACATCGAGCTGTACCCGGAAGTCAGCTTCCAGTCCCAGCCGGACGCCAACGAAGAAGAACGCTGGTGGAAATTCGACCCGCGCGTCGAGTGGCTGATCGACACCCTGAAAATGCTCAAGCGCACCAAAGTGCTGGTGATCTGTGCCCACGCCGAAACCGCCATGGACCTGGAAGACGCCCTGCGCGTGCGTTCCGGCATTCCGGCCACGGTGTTCCACGAAGGCATGAACATCCTTGAGCGTGACCGCGCCGCCGCCTACTTCGCCGACGAAGAATTCGGCGCCCAGGTGCTGATCTGCTCGGAAATCGGCAGTGAAGGTCGTAACTTCCAATTCTCGCACCATCTGGTGCTGTTCGACCTGCCGTCGCACCCGGACCTGCTGGAGCAGCGTATCGGTCGTCTCGACCGGATCGGCCAGAAGCACGTCATCGAACTGCACGTGCCGTACCTGGAAACCAGCCCGCAAGAGCGGCTGTTCCAGTGGTACCACGAAGCGCTGAACGCCTTCCTCAACACCTGCCCGACCGGCAACGCCTTGCAGCATCAGTTCGGCCCGCGCCTGCTGCCGCTGCTGGAAGAGACCGACGATGGCGAGTGGAAAGCGCTGATCGACGAGGCCCGCGCCGAGCGTGAGCGTCTGGAAGACGAACTGCACACCGGTCGCGACCGCTTGCTGGAGCTCAACTCCGGCGGCGCGGGTGAAGGTGATGCGCTGGTCGAAGCGATTCTCGAACAGGACGATCAGTTCGCCCTGCCGATCTACATGGAAACCCTGTTCGACGCCTTCGGCATCGACAGCGAAGACCATTCGGAAAACGCGCTGATCCTCAAGCCCAGCGAAAAAATGCTCGACGCCAGCTTCCCGCTGGGCGACGACGAAGGCGTGACCATCACCTACGACCGCAACCAGGCGCTGTCTCGCGAAGACATGCAGTTCATCACCTGGGAACACCCGATGGTTCAGGGTGGCATGGACCTGGTGCTGTCCGGCTCGATGGGCAACACCGCCGTGGCGCTGATCAAGAACAAGGCACTGAAGCCGGGCACCGTGTTGCTGGAACTGCTCTACGTCAGCGAAGTGGTTGCCCCGCGTTCGCTGCAACTGGGTCGTTACCTGCCGCCGGCCGCCCTGCGCTGCCTGCTCGACGCCAATGGCAATGACCTGTCGGCCCGGGTGTCATTCGAAACCCTGAACGATCAACTGGAAAGCGTGCCCCGCGCCAGCGCCAACAAGTTCATCCAGGCCCAGCGCGACCAGCTGACGCCAAGGATCAACGCCGGCGAAGAGAAGATCACCCCGCGTCACGCCGAGCGCGTGGCCGAGGCACAACGTCGCCTGGCGGCCGATACCGACGAAGAACTGGCGCGCCTGACCGCCTTGCAAGCGGTCAACCCGACCGTGCGCGACAGCGAACTGGTTGCCCTGCGCAAGCAGCGCGAGCAAGGCCTGGCCATGCTCGACAAAGCGGCATTGCGACTGGAAGCGATTCGGGTGTTGGTAGCGGGTTAATCCCCCTACTCCACCGCTATAAAAAAGGCCCGCAGCGATGCGGGCCTTTTTTTGTCTGCTGGATTGTTTTGGTGTTGTTGATGGCCTCATCGCGGGCAAGCCCGCTCCCACAGGTTATATGAACGACATAAGTCCCTGTGGGCGATCAGGCAGTCACCGCAGAGCCTGCAGGCTCAACCACCGCCACCAACCCTTCTTTCATCCGCTTCGCATCCCGCACAAAACACCGCGATGCCAAAAACAGAAACACCATGGTGAAAAACAGCGCCACCGGGATCAGGTACATCGCGTCATGCAGGCCGACAGCCTTGAACGCCTCGGTCATCTGCTCGGCACCCGCCGAGAGCATCGCGGTATGGGCGAAGTGATCGGACAGACCGCCCACCACCACCGGCCCCAAACCACCGCCCAACAGATACAACCCGGCAAAGAACAACGCCATCGCCGTCGCCCGCAGGCGTGGTTCGACCACATCCTGAATCGCCGTGTACACGCAGGTGTAGAAGTTGTAGGCGAACAGCCACCCCAGGCTGAATACCGCGACAAATACCCCGATCTCGATCCGCCCGGCATGCAGCGCCCAAGCCGTGCACAACGTCGAAATGATCAGGCTGAACGCGGCGAACAGCAGTCGCCCGTTGGCCACCCGCTGGTGAATCTTGTCGGCAATCCATCCGCCTAATGTCAGGCCGAACAACCCGGTCACCCCGACGATCACCCCGGTCGCCACCGCCGCGTCCTGTAACGGCATCAGGAAATAGCGCTGCAGCATCGGCACCAGAAACGAGTTGCAGGCATAAGTGGCGAAGTTGAAGCACAGCCCCGCCATCACCAGCCACAGAAAAGTCGGCACCGCCAGCACTCGACGGATCGGCCGGTCCACGCGCTCCTGAGACACTTGCACACTTTCCGCCGCGCCACGTTTCGGCTCTTTGATGAAGAACATGAAGACCGCCAGGATCAACCCAGGCACCGCGGCGATGAAGAATGGCGCTCGCCAGCTATCGAACGCCTTGACCATCGCACCAATGGTGAAGAATGCCAGCAGCAGGCCCAGCGGCAAGCCGAGCATGAAAATGCCCATGGCCCGTGCCCGACGATGCGCCGGGAACAAATCGCCGATCAACGAGTTGGCGGCCGGCGCGTAACTGGCTTCACCGATGCCGATGCCCATCCGCACGATCAGGAAACTCCAGAAACTGCCCACCAACCCGTTGACCGCGGTCAGCCCGCTCCACGCCGCCAGGCCCCAGCCCATCAGTTTGCTGCGCGAGCCAGTATCGGCCAATCGCCCCAGAGGCAGGCCGGCAATGGCGTAAACGATGGTGAATGCGGTGCCGATGATCCCCAGCTGAAAGTCGCTGAGGTGCCACTCCATGCGGATCGGCTCGATGATGATCGCCGGAATGGTGCGGTCGAAGAAGTTGAACAGGTTGGCCAGGAACAACAGGAACAGAATGCGCCAGGCATTCGCCGCTTGGGTCGAGTTCTGCATGGGTCCGTCTCTTTTTATTGTTGTTGGGGCCGTCACTGTCCCCGGAACCTCCAATCTAGTCAGGCCCGTCAGGGCTGTCTGTCATTATTCGCAAGGCTGATATCAGCCCATGGCGCCACACATAACTTGTGGGATCAATGCTGTCAGGGAGTCAGGTTTTTCACCATCAGTCGCAGGCTGGAAAAATACCTCCGTACCCCCCTTCCCAACGGCATGGCGAAGCCTAGAATAGCGGCCTTGTCTGCCCACCCTGCCCCCCATTCCTCTTTTGATCATTGCCCATGTCCGAAGCCAGTCCGTGTCTGAATTGCGGTGCCTGCTGTTCTCATTTCCGCGTGTCTTTTTTCTGGGGTGAATGCACCTCGGCCGGGGGCACGGTGCCTGACGAACTGGTCACGTCCATCAGCCCCAGCCGGGTGGCCATGCTGGGCACAGACTGCAAACCTGTTCGCTGTGTCGGTCTGGTGGGCGAAGTGGGCAGCACCGTGCAGTGCTCGATCTACGATCAGCGCTCCAGCACTTGTCGGGAGTTCGACGCCTCTTGGGCCAATGGCGAGGCGAACGTGGATTGCGATGCGGCACGGGCCGCGTTCGGGCTGCCCGCCCTGCAACCTGAATTCGAAACGCCTTTTGAGCAGATCGCCTAAGGCTTGGCAGCGACCGCAATCAAGCCATTCGAAAAATATTTGACATCATTGCGCTATCATCCCTTGCGCTCCATGTAAGCCCTCTATACTGCCAGCATTCGCCAGCGCGCATGACGCAGGCCAAGATGACTCACAGACGGGACATGCTATGGAGTGGCTTGGTTTGCATTTCATGACCGGGCTGCCGGAAAGCGGGCAGGTCATACTCAATTGCACCCATAACCCGTTTCTGGTGTTGCTGGCCTATCTGGTCGCCTGCACGGCCGGTTTCGCCACGCTGGACATGACCGAGCGGGTGGGTCATGTGGAAAAGTCCACCTCTCAACGACTCTGGCGCTGGGTCGGCGCCGGGTGTCTGGCGGGCGGTATCTGGTCCATGCATTTCATCAGCATGCTGGCATTCCAGGTGCCGATCGAAATCCATTACCACCTGCCCACCACCCTGATCTCGCTGTTGTTCGCCCTGACCGCCTCGTGGCTGGCCATGTACACCCTGAGCCATCCCCAACTGAATTTCTGGCAATACCTGCGGGCCGCGGTGTGGATCGGCCTGGGCATCGCGACCATGCACTACGTGGGCATGGCCGCACTGCGATCGAATGCGCTGGTCTATTACCAACCCGCCCTGTTCGTGCTCTCCGTCGTGATCGCCATCGGTGCCAGCCTGGCTGCCCTGTTGATTTCCAGTCACTTGCGCGATGACACCGGTGCATATCATCTACTGGTCAAGTACACCGCCAGCCTGGTGCTCGGGGCCGGCATCGTCAGCATGCATTTCACCGGCATGGCATCGCTCAACCTGGTGCTGCCCGATGACAGCCTTCAACCGCTGCCCGGCGACAACAATCACCTGCAATTGGGGCTGACCGTAGCCGTGATGGCGCTGCTGATCATCGGCAGCAGCATCAGTGCCGCTCTGGCGGACAAGAAGCTGCAACACAAGGAGTCCGACCTGCAGCGGGTCAACGCCCTGCTCAGTCAACTGGACCAGGCACGCATGTCGCTGCAACAGGTGGCGCATTACGACCCCTTGACCAACCTGCTCAACCGCCGGGGTTTCAACCAGCTCTTCGCCGAGAAGCTCATCGAAAAAACCAACGAAGGCGGCATGCTCGCGGTGATATTCCTCGACATCGACCACTTCAAGCGGATCAACGACAGCCTTGGCCATGACGCCGGCGACGAATTGCTCAAAGTCCTTGCCAGTCATATCAAGGCCTCGGTGCGCAGCCACGAAGACGTGGTGGCGCGTTTCGGAGGCGACGAATTCTGCCTCCTCATCAACCTGTACGACCGTGAAGAAGCGCGGCATATGGCCCAGCGCATCATGCTGAAAATGAAGGACCCCATCGAGCTGTCCGGACGGCGCATGGTCATGACCACCAGCATCGGTATCAGTCTGTTTCCGGAAGACGGCAAGACCTGCGAAGAACTGCTGAAGCACGCCGACCTGGCGCTGTATCAGTCCAAGGGTAGCGGTCGCAACGGCTTGCACTTTTTCAGTTCCAACCTGAAAGCCCGCGCCACCCTGGAGTTGCAGCTCGAAGAAGAACTGCGTCACGCCCTGCGCGAAGACTCCGGGTTGATGCTGTATTACCAGCCGATCTATGACCTGAGAATCGGCCGAGTCACCAAACTGGAAGCGCTGGTCCGCTGGCAACATCCGGTTCACGGATTGCTGACACCGGATCGGTTCATCGCCATCGCCGAGGCCAACGGCCTGATCGCTGAACTGGACAATTGGGTATTGCGCAAAGCCTGCGAAGACCTGGGCGAACTATCCCGCCACGATTGCGAAGACCTCAAGATCGCAGTGAATTGCTCGCCCCTGAACCTGGCGCGAGAAGAACTGGCCGATGAAATCGAACACGCCCTGCGCATCTACGGGGTGACGCCCCAGCGACTGGAGCTGGAGGTGACCGAAAATGCGCTGATGGGCAATATTTCCAACACCCTGGTGTTGCTGCGGCAGATTCGCGCCCTTGGTGTTTCGTTGTCGATCGACGACTTCGGCACCGGCTATTCATCCCTGGCCTACCTCAGGCGCCTGCCATTAAACACGCTGAAGATCGACCGCTCGTTCATTCAGGACATTCCCATGGCCACCCAGGACATGGAAATCGTCCAGGCCATTATCGTCATGGCCCATACCCTGCATTTGCAAGTCGTCACCGAAGGTGTCGAGACCCTCGAGCAATATGACTTTCTCCAACGCCACGGCTGCGATTTTGTCCAGGGCTACCTGCTTAGCCATCCGGTGCCGCTGGCTGAGTTGCGGCCGGTGCTGGCCGAAATCAACCAGCACACGCATGCCGTCAATCCGTTGAATCTGGCTCACGGTACAACTGCACTAACGTCGAGGGATCCTTTTCCAGGAACCCCTGCCCCCCATGGAGGCGCATCAGTTGTGCGGCCAATCCGCTGATCGGCGTGGCCGAACCCTGTTCGCGGGAAAACTTCACGGCGGTATCGAGATCCTTGAGCAACGTGCGTACGTGCCATTTCACGGGCTCGAAACGGCTTTCAGCCATTTGCGGCGCGAGAATCTGCAACGGTTTTGAATCGGCGAAACCACCGGCCAGCGCCTCGGCAATCAGGCTGGCATCGACCCCGGAGCGCTCAGCCAGGGCCACCACTTCAGCAATGACCAAGGCATTGCAGGCGACGATCATCTGATTGCAGGCCTTGGTCACCTGCCCTGCGCCGACCGCGCCCATGTGGGTCACGCGCTGGCCAAGGGTCAGCAACACCGGCCGCACGCGCGCAAGGTCTGCCGCCTCGCCACCGACCATGATCGCCAGACTGCCGGCCTCGGCGCCGACCACCCCGCCGGACACTGGCGCATCGAGCCAACCCATCCCGGTTTTATTGGCCAGTGCTGTGGCCATTTCCCGCGTTGCGGTGGGCTCCAGGCTGGAAAAATCCACCAGCAACTGGCCGCTTTTCGCCCCCTCGGCAACGCCAGTCGCGCCAAACACCACCTCACGTACCACCGCGGTATCGGCCAGGCACAGCATCACCACGTCGGCGTGCTGACACAGCTCGGCCGGTGTCGCCACTTGCCGCGCGCCGGCCTCGACCAGCGCTGCACACTTGGCCGGGTTGCGGTTCCACACCGTCAGCGGATAACCGGCCGCCAACAAGCGTCGGCACATCGGCAAACCCATCAGGCCGATTCCGGCGAACCCCAGCGCAGGCAACGTTGCCATCATTTAGCCTCTCTCTGATTAAAGATCATCGAATATTGGCCGATTCATCATGATTAAGGAAAGGATTCCCCCGAGCGATGTTCAGGCCAAGGCCCTGACGCTTGGGCCACATTCGCGCTAAAAAAAGACGCGAGATCCCATTCCGTGATGACTCGATGACACTTGTCGCCGAGCCGACCAGTCCAGGTATATGGCGCACAATGACTTCTAAAAACAATCCGGCCACCGCGGTATCCGACCTGACCCTGAGCCCCGCGGCGAACAGCCCCTCATCGTCGAAGCCATTGCCCCCGTCGCGTCCGCTGTCGACTCAGCAATACCTGTACTTCACCGAAACCAATACCGACCGCATCCTCGACAACCTCGACGGCCTGCGCGACCTGGTGTTCCCGCGCCCGCCCCATCTGGAAGGCGACAACGAACAGCACAACGACCAGGAATTCCCCTCGGTGTGCCTGATCGGCCTGGGCCGCTGCGGTTCGAACATCGCGCTGGACGTGGCGGAGCTGGTGTACAACGCCCGCAAGTTCTACCTCAACGAATTCAACAACGAAGACCGTCTGTCGCCGGATAAACGCTACGCCGAAAAGGGCTACAGCCCGGCGCAGTGGATTCGCAACAACCTGCGCCTGGGGCCGAACAAGGCCACCAAACCGGTATTCCTGGTGGAACCGCTGGTGATGCTCGGCGACCTGGACAAGGACATCGCCGGTCGCATCCGTTTCTCGCGCAAGGGCGAAAAAAGCGGCTTTTTGCGCGACTACAGCAAAATGAAAATCATGGACTTGTCGGAAGTCCACGCCGGTGGCGCCGGTAACGCGCCGATCCTCGGCCAGTACCTGGCCAAGATCATCCTGAACAAGGACACCCAGCGCTTCTCCAGCCCCGACTGGAAGATGATTCACTCGTACCTGATCGACAGCTGCGGGATCAAGGCCAACCAGTCGCGCCTGTACTTCTCGATCTTCAGTGCCGGCGGCGGTACCGGTTCGGGCATGGCCTCGGAATTCGGCCTGGCCCAGCAGCACTCGTACATGAACAAGACGTTCGACACCAAGCCGATGGACGAACACGACGGCAAGAGCGGCCATTCCTTCGTCTTCGAGCCGATCTTCACCAGCGGCATCTGCGTACTGCCGAACATTTCCGATCACCGCAGTGAAATGTCCGAAGCGCTGCACATCAACGCCGGTCGCCTGCTGTGCAAATACCTGTCGGAAGAGTGGGACTTCTCCTACAACTTCGCCAACGAGGACAGCAGCGAAGCCAGCGTCATGGGCCGTATCCGCCCATGGAACGCGATGATGCTGATCTCCAACGACATCATGCGTTATGCCGAAGAAAGCGATGACGGCAACATCCAGAACATCGACGTCAACGCGATGGAAAAGCACGCCAACCAGTACATCTCACAGCAGATCTTCAACATTCTGACGGCGCAGGCGGTCACCACCGACTACGACCAGAACTATTTCCGTCGCGCAGGCATCGACATCGGCGAAACCATTCGCCTGGACGCCAACGACCTGTTCATGAGCCTGGCCGGCCCGGTGGCAATTGCCTACGCCGAGTCCGTGGTGCCGGAAACGCCGCCGCCAAGCAGCGACAAGTTCAAGGTGTTCGAGAAAGAGCCGCAGCGCCTGAACATCGACGACCTGTTCTTCCGCTCCATCGACCTCCCGCACTTCAACAAAGTCACCCAGGCGATTGAAGGCATCAGCCTGTTGCCAATCGAGTCCAAGCGCTACCGCGCCTCGCTCGAGCAGTACAAGAATTCGGGCTATGACGCAGCCGCCTTGCACGACCTGCACTTCTTCAAGAATTGCTCGTCGGTGGTGTCGATCGTGTCCTTGCCCAAAGACTACAAACTGTCCTACATGGACCTGAACCGGTTGAAGACCCACCTCAACAGCCTGTTCCCCAACACCACGCTCAAGCGTTATGCACTGGTGATCGGCGCCTCGGCCAACCTGTCGCTGACCACCCTGATCGCCAAGAGCCCATGCCTGTCGGACGACTTCCTGACGCTGATCGTGGCGTTCATCAAGCGTTGCTTCGCAAAAAATCCGTATCGCTTCGACGAAACGCTGGATAACTCGATCCTGGACTTCATCATCCATGAAGACTTCGACGAAGACCGGATCGACGACCTGCTCAACGAATTCGAAAACCCGGCGAAGATCCTCGACACCAACTGGTACGCGATCAAACCGATGTACGAGAAGAAGTACCGCGAACTGATCAACGACAAGGACAAGTTCGTCTCGATCAATGACATTCGTTTGTCGCGCGATTGCGTGAAGAAGGCGATCAAGTACCTGCGCGAGATATACCGTCACCGGATTGGCAAGACCAAGGTTATTTCGCTGAATAACCATACGGGCAAGACGGCTTACTGAGTTCTGCCAAGGGACCGAATCGTCCCCAATCGCGGGCAAGCCCGCTCCCACAGTGATCGGCGTCGAACACACATTCTGTGAACGCCTCTTTACCTTGTGGGAGCGGGCTTGCCCGCGATAGTGGCATCGGATTTACCGCAAAAGCCCAACACCCAGAAACAATTAAGCAGCCCATCGGCTGCTCAATAAACTGTTCCCGTTACGTTTACGTCACCGTTATACCGGCCTTTCTGTGGCCTTTCTCCACGGCAACGTGCCATCACGCTACTCGGCTACACACTTTTGCCAGACAAAACCAAGCACCAAATCGGTGCACGACTTCAAGCCTTCGCCCTTTCCTGGATCATAATCCACGGCGAAACAACCACGGCCCACAGCTCCGGATCACGCTCGAAAATATCCAGCGCCCGCGTTTCAGACAGCTTGGCGACCTTGTCGGCGGCCAGCCAGGCAGCGACTTTCTCCCCTTCATCCGTCGCAACGGCCTCCGCCGCCGCGATCAAATCCAGACCAGGATCGACCCACAATAGGGCACCCTTGGCAAAGAACGGCTCCAGCTCTTTCCAGGTAATAGATGCGGTTTCACCAAGCAGCTTGGCATAGAGGGTGCTAGGTTCTTGAGTCATGGGTTGCTGTCCGCAAAAGAAATCGATGTGAATGATAACGTCGGTGTTGCGCCAGAAAAACCCGGATGCAATTGCGTCACCGATTGAAAAACCCGGGAAAGCCAGGGAATGCTGTTGCTTCAAGTATTAGCCAGCTAACATCCTGCCGCGATTCTGTCTTTTTCTTTCAACAAAGCGACACCCTCAGGTTTTGCCCCCTGGCGCCAGCTTCCCAGGCTAACAATCGGCGCTCTACACTGTACCGGTACAGTTGCCGGGGGCATTTTCCGGAGGATATCGACGATATCTGACCCGGTTCTGCTGCTACGGCGCCAGGACTATAAAAACTACAACAGTAAGAGTGGAGCACTATGACTAAGGCTACTAAGCAGATTTCAAAACTGTTTGCCGCTATGGTTCTGGCCGGGGTTGCCAGCCATTCGTTCGCCGCCGACACCATCAAGATCGGCATCGCCGGCCCTAAAACCGGCCCGGTCACTCAATACGGCGACATGCAGTTCATCGGCGCCAAGATGGCCATCGAGCAGATCAACGCGAAGGGCGGCGTCGACGGCAAGATGCTCGAAGCCAAGGAATACGACGACGCGTGCGACCCTAAACAAGCCGTGGCCGTCGCCAACAAAGTGGTCAACGATGGTGTGAAATTCGTGGTCGGCCACCTGTGCTCCAGCTCCACCCAGCCAGCTTCGGACATCTACGAAGACGAAGGCGTGATCATGATCACCCCGGCCGCCACCAACCCGGACATCACCACCCGTGGTTACAAGCTGGTGTTCCGCACCATCGGCCTGGACAGCGCCCAGGGCCCTGCCGCCGGTAACTACATTGCCGATCACGTAAAACCGAAAATCGTTGCCGTGCTGCACGACAAACAGCAATACGGTGAAGGCATCGCCACCGCCGTGAAACAGACCCTTGAGAAGAAAGGCGTCAAGGTTGCCGTGTTCGAAGGCCTCAACGCCGGTGACAAGGACTTCTCCTCGATCATCCAGAAGCTCAAGCAAGCCAACGTCGACTTCGTCTACTACGGCGGCTACCACCCGGAGCTGGGCCTGATCCTGCGTCAGTCCCAGGAAAAAGGCCTGAAAGCCAAGTTCATGGGGCCTGAAGGCGTCGGCAACGACTCCATCTCGCAAATTGCCCAGAATGCTTCCGAAGGCCTGTTGGTCACCCTGCCGAAATCCTTCGACCAGGACCCAGCCAACAAAGCCCTGGTACAAGCCTTTGCCGACAAGAAGCAGGACCCAAGCGGTCCGTTCGTGTTCCCGGCCTACTCGGCTGTCGAAGTGATTGCCGAAGGTATCAAGGCAGCCAAGAGCGAAGACACCGCCAAGGTGGCTGAAGCCATTCACAAAGGCACCTTCAAGACCCCGACCGGTGATCTGTCGTTCGACAGCAAGGGCGACCTGAAAGACTTCAAATTCGTGGTCTATGAGTGGCACTTCGGCAAACCAAAAACCGAAGTTTCCCCTCAGTAAGCTAGCTCCATGATTAATAAAGCCCACTGCGCAAGCAGTGGGCTTTGTTTTACGAGATTAATGAGTCAGAGTCCCGCGATCCGGGAGTTGGCTTACCTGAAAATCTTAAAACCGTCACCAGCGGTTCGCTGGCAAACGCTCGTGCGAAGGTGGCCACAGACCACACAGCCCGGGCCGGAACATGACTCCACCAGTGAAATGCGTATCAGGTTTTTAGGAGCGCTGTAATGCCTGAGATCTATCACTTCTTCCAACAGCTGGTTAATGGGATGACCATTGGCAGCACCTATGCCCTTATAGCCATTGGCTACACAATGGTTTACGGCATTATTGGAATGATTAACTTCGCCCATGGCGAGGTCTACATGATCGGTTCCTACGTGGCCTTCATCGTCCTTGCCGGACTGGCCATGCTGGGTATCCATTCTCTGCCGTTGTTGATGACCGCCGCTTTCCTGGCGACCATCGTAGTGACCAGTGCCTACGGCTACAGTATCGAACGGATCGCCTACCGCCCTCTGCGGGGCAGTAACCGTCTGATCCCGCTGATCTCCGCCATCGGCATGTCGATCTTCCTGCAGAACTCCGTACTGCTCTCGCAGGACTCCAAGGACAAATCGATCCCCAACCTGATTCCGGGCAGCTTCAGCTTCGGTCCAGGCGGCGCACAGGAAGTGCTGATCTCCTACATGCAGATCCTGGTGTTCGTGGTGACCCTGGTGGTGATGCTCTGTCTCACCCAGTTCATCTCGCGTTCACGTCTGGGACGCGCCTGTCGGGCCTGTGCAGAAGACATCAAGATGGCCAACCTGCTGGGCATCAACACCAACAACATCATCGCCCTGACCTTCGTCATCGGTGCCGCCCTGGCGGCCGTGGCGGCCGTATTGCTGAGCATGCAGTACGGCGTGATCAACCCTAACGCCGGATTCCTGGTAGGCCTCAAAGCCTTTACCGCGGCGGTGCTGGGTGGCATCGGCAGCATTCCGGGCGCCATGCTCGGTGGTCTGGTGCTGGGGGTAGCCGAAGCATTCGGCGCCGATTTATTCGGTGACCAGTATAAGGACGTGGTGGCTTTCGGCCTTCTGGTCCTGGTGCTGTTATTCCGGCCAACCGGCCTGCTGGGTCGTCCGGAGGTTGAGAAAGTATGACTAGGAATCTTAAACAGGCGCTGTTCAGCGCCCTGCTGGTATGGGCCGTGGCCTATCCGGTACTCGGCCTGAAACTGTCCATCGCCGGGATCAACCTCGAAGTGGAAGGCGCCAGCACCTCCACGCTGATCATCATCGCCACCTGCTCGGTGCTGATGTTCCTGCGTGTGCTGTTCGACCGCGAATACTCGGCGGCCATGCGCTCCGTGCCCAAGGGCAAACTGATCCCGGCCAGCGCGAGCCACTTCCTGACCCTGCCGACCACCCAGCGCTGGATCATCATGGCGTTGATCGTCGTCGCACTGGTGTGGCCGTTCTTCGGTTCACGCGGTGCGGTGGACATCGCCACGCTGATCCTGATCTACGTGCTGCTCGGCCTGGGCCTGAACATCGTGGTCGGTCTGGCCGGCCTGCTCGACCTCGGTTACGTCGGCTTCTACGCCGTGGGCGCCTACAGCTATGCGCTGCTGTCGCACTACTACGGGCTGAGCTTCTGGATCTGCCTGCCGATCGCCGGCCTGATGGCGGCCACATTCGGCTTCCTGCTCGGTTTCCCGGTGCTGCGCCTGCGCGGTGACTATCTGGCGATCGTGACCCTGGGCTTCGGTGAGATCATCCGTCTGTTCCTGCGCAACCTGACGGGCCTCACCGGCGGACCGAACGGCATCAGCAACATTCCCAAACCGTCGCTGTTCGGCCTGACCTTCGAAAGAACGGCCGCCGAAGGCATGCAGACTTTCCACGAGTTCTTCGGCCTGACGTACAACCCGGTCAGCAAGGTGGTTTTCCTCTACCTGGTGGCGCTGTTGCTGGCACTGTTCGCGCTGTTCGTGATCAACCGCCTGCTGCGCATGCCGATCGGCCGTGCCTGGGAAGCCTTGCGCGAAGACGAAATCGCCTGCCGTGCCCTGGGCCTGAACCCGACCGTGATCAAGCTGTCGGCCTTCACCCTGGGTGCCTGCTTCGCCGGTTTCGCCGGTAGCTTCTTCGCCGCGCGCCAAGGGCTGGTCACACCGGAGTCGTTCACCTTCATCGAGTCGGCCACCATCCTCGCCATCGTGGTGTTGGGCGGCATGGGCTCGCAGTTGGGCGTGGTTCTCGCGGCTGTCGTGATGATCCTGTTGCCCGAACTGATGCGTGACTTCAGCGAATACCGCATGTTGATGTTCGGCGCCTTGATGGTGCTGATGATGATCTGGCGTCCTCAAGGTCTGCTGCCGATGCAACGCCCCCACATGGAGCTGCGCAAATGAGCCGTGAGATCCTGAAAGTAGATGGCCTGAGCATGCGCTTCGGCGGCCTGTTGGCGGTCAATGGCGTAGCCTTGAGCGTCAAAGAGAAACAAGTGGTCTCGATGATCGGCCCCAACGGCGCCGGCAAGACCACCGTATTCAACTGCCTGACCGGTTTCTACAAACCCACCGCCGGCACTATCCAGCTCAACGGTGAAGCGATCGAAGGCCTGCCCGGCCACAAGATCGCTGGCAAAGGCGTGGTGCGGACGTTCCAGAACGTGCGGCTGTTCAAGGACATGACCGCCGTGGAAAACCTGCTGATTGCTCAGCACCGGCACCTGAACACCAACTTCCTGGCAGGCCTGTTCAAGACTCCGTCGTTCCGCAGAAGCGAACGCGAGGCGATGGAATACGCCGAGTTCTGGCTCGACAAGGTCAACCTCAAGGAGTTCGCCAACCGCCCGGCCGGCACCCTGGCTTATGGTCAGCAGCGCCGCCTGGAAATCGCCCGCTGCATGATGACCCGTCCAAGCATCCTCATGCTCGACGAACCGGCCGCCGGCCTCAACCCGCGGGAAACCGACGACCTCAAGGCGCTGATCGGCACCCTGCGTGAAGAGCATAATGTGACGGTGCTATTGATCGAACACGACATGAAACTGGTCATGAGCATTTCCGACCATATCTTCGTGATCAACCAGGGCACACCGTTGGCCAACGGCACGCCGGAGCAGATCCGCGACAATCCTGAAGTGATCAAAGCCTACCTGGGGGAAGCGTAAATGCTGCAGTTCGAAAACGTTTCCACCTTCTACGGCAAGATCCAGGCGCTGCACAGCGTCAACGTCGAAGTCCGCCAGGGCGAGATCGTGACCCTGATCGGCGCCAACGGTGCCGGCAAGTCGACCCTGCTGATGACCCTCTGCGGTTCGCCGCAAGCCCATAGCGGCAGCATCCGCTACATGGGCGAAGAGCTCGTCGGCCAGGACTCGTCGCAGATCATGCGTAAAAGCATCGCCGTGGTTCCGGAAGGCCGTCGGGTGTTTGCTCGTCTGACCGTGGAAGAAAACCTCGCCATGGGCGGGTTCTTCACCGACAAGGGCGACTATCAGGAACAGATGGACAAAGTTCTCGGACTTTTCCCACGCCTGAAAGAACGCTTCGCCCAACGCGGCGGCACCATGTCCGGCGGCGAACAGCAAATGCTCGCCATCGGTCGCGCGCTGATGAGCAAGCCCAAGCTGCTGCTGCTCGACGAGCCATCGCTGGGCCTGGCACCGATCATCATCCAGCAGATCTTCGACATCATCGAACAACTGCGCAAGGACGGTGTGACGGTGTTCCTGGTGGAGCAGAACGCCAACCAGGCCCTGAAAATCGCCGACCGTGCCTACGTGCTGGAAAACGGCCGGGTGGTGATGCAAGGCACCGGTGAAGCCCTGCTGACTGACCCGAAAGTGCGCGAAGCGTACCTCGGCGGTTAAGCCTTTGCGGTAAACAAAAAACGGCCTTCGGGCCGTTTTTTGTGCCTGGCACAAACCTCACCGAAGGCCGCTCCGGGGCTGCGTATCTTTAGCACAACCTGAATGATAAAGAAGAAGCCCTGTCGGAGGAGCCCCGCCTCATAAACGTCATTGATCTATAGAGTCATCTTGCATATATTTGTATCTACAGATAAACAAGAAGTGATCAACATGACAGCAACCTCCCAGGCACAAGGATTCACCAAAGACCAGTGCGTGACTGGTTTGCGAGCAGCTGTAGGCATACTCGAAAAGTGGCAGGCATCGGGCGATCAGGCCTGTCGTATCCTGCGCATTTCCCGCAGTACGTACTCACGGGCAAAGCAACGCGATCCCGATTGGTCCGTAAACCTGGATTCAGACCAGATGCAGCGCATCAGTTTTATTCTCAACATCCATGCCGCTCTGCGTCTTGTCTTTGATAACCCTGAGAACGTCTATGGTTTTCCGACGATGGCGAACGAAAACGAGTTCTTCAACGGGCGTACCCCGCTCGAAATCATGTCCCAGGGGGATATGATTTCCTTGTACGAGACGTTTCGGCGGATCGACGTGCTGCGAGGCGCACAATGGTAATGGTGAGCCAGTTGCCAGTATTGGCCGGTGAGCAGTTGCAGGCCTACCGATTGATCAATTCAAAGTTTCCGCCCATTGCGTTGTTTGACGACGTGGCGGACGCGAACGAATTTGATGTTCTGTATCAGATACAGGCCCTCACAAATCCGAGGCTGCAAAATGAGGTAGGTCGGCTTGAGCTGATACCGCGTGCGGAAATTCCCTTTGGCATCCCTGGATGCTCTTATGCGACAGCCCCTTTCACTCACGTCAACCCAACTGGCTCGCGTTTCAGCGATGGCAGTTTCGGCGTGTTGTACTTGGCGGCCTCGATGGAAACTGCTCTGGCTGAGGTACAGCATCACCAAAATCAGTATTGGTCGAATGTCCAGAGTCTCAATTACGAGAGGTTTGTTTTCCGGGGGTTATCCTGCACTTTCGTTGACGAAGCAATGAGGGATGCCGTATCCATTCCGATGCACGATCCTATCTACGATCCCGTCGACTACACGCACTCACATCGCTTGGGTAAGGCAGTCAAGGATGCGGGGGGCCTTGGCCTGCGATACAACTCCGTGCGTATGCATGGCAACTACTGCTGGGCGCTGATGACTCCCAGACCAGTCTCATCAGTCATTCAAACAGCCCACTACGAGATGATCTGGAACGGTCAGATCACTAGCGTTAATAAAATCAGCATTGCATGACTGTCTTATCGGCGCGATAGCACGAATCCGTTGTCAGTCAGCATCAATGCTAAATGTCATGACGCTATCGCGCGCCCTCCCACAGGGGATTGATGGTGTTTTGAGGATTTTTGAAAAAAATCTGCAGTCAGCTGTAACACCTCGCCCTGTCGTTTCTCTAGAGCGGTAAGCAAGCACAAACGCTTGCCATACCAAGCTCAATTTCGGAGAAACATCATGACTGCTACCACCCGCACCCTGTCCGCCACCGCCCTGGTTCTGGCCCTTGGTTCTGCCCTGAGCGTCGCCTCGGTCTCCACTGCCCACGCCGCTGACACCAACATGGAAAAATGCTTCGGCGTGGCCATGAAAGGTCATAACGATTGCGCCGCTGGTGCTGGCACCACTTGCGCTGGCACCGCCAAAACCGACTACCAGGCCAACGCCTGGAAGCTCGTCCCCAAGGGCACCTGCGCCACCACAATGAGCCAGACCTCGCCAACCGGTTTCGGCCAGATGGAAGCCTATAAAGCCAAGTCGTAATCAGCCCCCAGCCTGAGCGTCGACCATGAATCATTCATTCTCCGGGCTCCCGCCCCGCTCCGGGCTGGGGCTCAAGACCGAGCACTTTCGTGAAGTGCTCGGTGCTCAACCGGACATTGGTTTCTTCGAAGTCCACGCCGAAAACTATATGGTGGCCGGCGGCCCGTTTCATCATTTCCTGGGGTTGATCCGTGAGCAGTATCCGCTGTCGCTGCATGGCGTTGGCCTGTCCATCGGTGCCGAAGGTCCGCTGGATGGTCGGCACCTGCAAAGGCTGGCCGCGCTGATCGAGCGCTATCAACCCCACTCCTTTTCCGAACACCTGGCCTGGTCCAGCCATGGCCCGGTGTTTCTCAATGACCTGCTACCCCTGGCCTACGATGCGCCGACGCTGACCCGCGTCTGCGAGCACATCGATCAGGTGCAGAACACCCTCAAACGCCCGATGCTGCTGGAAAATCCGGCGACGTACCTGGCGTTCCAGAACTCGACAATCGATGAAGCCGACTTCATCGGTGAAGTCATTCACCGCACCGGCTGCGGCCTGCTGCTGGACGTCAACAACGTTTACGTTTCCTGCATCAATCACCAAAAAGATCCGCTGGCCTACATCGACGCCCTGCCGCTGCACGCGGTAGGAGAGATTCATCTGGCGGGGTTTTCCGAAGACACCGACAGCCTTGGTGACCGACTGCTGATCGACGATCACGGTGCGCCCGTCGATAACGCGGTGTGGGCGCTGTACTCGCAGGTGCTGGAGCGGGTCGGCCCGATCGCCACGTTGATCGAACGCGACAACCGGTTACCGGCCTTCAGTGTGTTGCACGCCGAAGCCCGTCATGCCGATGAGTTGCTGCACCGCGCAGGGAGCCGGCCATGAGCACTCAAGCCGCTTTTTCCGCCGCCCTGCTCGATCCGCAACGGCCCTGCCCCGAGGGCGTGTTCAGTGCCAACGGTGCCGATCCGGCCAGCCGTTTCGCGGTGTATCGCAACAATGTGCAGAGCTCGCTGATCAACGCCTTGGCCGACAGCTATCCGGTGGTTATGCAGTTGGTCGGTGATGAATTTTTCCGGGCGATGGCAGGGTTGTATGTGCAAAGTTGCCCACCGCAAAGCCCGCTCATCAACGACTACGGCAAGGACTTCGCCGAGTTCATCGACAATTTTGAACCGGCAGCCAGCGTGCCTTATCTGGCCGATGTGGCGCGGCTGGAGCGCTTGCGCGTTCAGGCTTATCACGCCGCTGACGCGCAGCCCTTGAGTCATGAACAGATTGCCGCCGTGCTATCGGACCCACAGGCGCTGAGCGAGCTGACCGTAGGGCTTCACCCCTCCCTGAATCTGTTGGCTTCAGCTTTCGCCGTGGTCGCCATCTGGGCGGCGCATCAACAGGACTCGACGCTGGCCGGGATCGACCTCAGCCACGGGCAAAACGCGCTGGTGTTGCGCAACGGACTGGAGGTCGAGGTCTTCGCCATCGATCACGGCGCCAGCACCTTCATTCAGAACCTGCGACTCGGCCTGCCCCTGAGCCAGGCGTTGGAAACCGCGCCCGCCTTCGATCTCAGCCAAACCCTGGCGCTGCTGATCAGCCACAACGCCATCACCCATTTACACCACAAGGTATCGCCATGAACACGAACCCCATCAGCCGCGCCATCGCGCTGCTGGAAAAAATTCCCCACAGCTTGATCGCCTTCATCGCACGCTTTTCCATCGCCGCGGTGTTCTGGAAGTCCGGGCAAACCAAGGTGGAAGGCTTGGCCATCGACTTGATCGACGGCACCTTTGAACTCGGTGTGCCAAGGCTGGCGGACTCGACCATTCCGTTATTCCAGAGCGAATATCACCTGCCGTTGCTCTCCCCGGAACTGGCGGCGCACCTGGCGGCTTTCGCTGAGCATTTCTTTCCGGTGCTGATCCTGATCGGCTTCGCCACGCGCTTTTCAGCACTGGCGCTGTTAAGCATGACCCTGACCATTCAGCTGTTCGTGTACCCCGATGCCTATCCGACCCACGGCACCTGGGCGGCAGTATTGCTGTACTTGATGGCGACCGGGCCGGGCAAACTGTCGATCGATCACCTGATTGCCAGGCGATACGCGCACTGAAACCACCCCCAGAACTCCAGACAATGAAGCCCGCTCCCACAGGGGTTATTTAGTGAGACGTTAGCGTTGAAGCCGATCCAACGCCTCACCACTGCGCTTGAACCAACCAATCAAATAGTCCGCCAGCACTTGGGTACGCTTGGGCAAACCGCCCTGATACGGATGCACCAGATACATCGGCATGCTGCGGGTCTGATAATCACGAAGGAGCCAGCGCAAACGCCCGTCGGCCAATTCCTCTTGCAACAGATAGGACGGCAAACGCGCAATGCCCGCACCGGTCAGTGCAGCTTTCTTCAAGAGGTTGTAATGGTTGCTGGCGAACGGACCCGACACTCGCACCCGCGTTAATTCGTGCTGTTGGTGATAGAGCCATTCTTCGCGACCGCTGTAATGGCTATTGAGCAGGCAGCGGTGTTCGGCCAGTGCCTGAGGCGTCAGCGGCTCACCGAATCGCTCAAGATACGCGGGGCTGGCGCAGGTCATTTCGTGCCAGGCCAGCAGCGGTCGGGCGACCAGGCGTTCGTCGTTGGCCACTTCCGAGCGTATCGCCAAGTCAAACCCGTCCCGGGACAAGTCGCGGTAGTGGTTGTTGAGCTCCAGCTCGATCTGCACTTCGGGGTACTGCCGGGAAAATTCCAGCAGTGCGCCATCAAAGAACGTTTCCCCCAATGAAACCGGCACCGTCATCCGCACCGGGCCGGCCATGTCGTCTTTCAGCCGTGCCAATGCCTGACGCGCACGCTCCACCTGCACCACCAGCGCCTGGGCTTGCGGCAACAACGCCGCACCCGCCGCCGTCAGGCTCAAGCGGCGAGTGGTGCGTTGCAGCAACACCACGCCAAAGCGCGTTTCCAGCAGGCTGATGCGCTTGGAGAGTTGCCCCTTGCTGCAACCCAGTTGCTGGGCGGCCAGGGTGAAACTGCCCGCTTCGATCAACACCGCGAATGCCGCCAGATCGTCCATTTCGCTCATGGATTGTTTCCATTTGAAAACCAAAGGTTGCCCATTAGCACGCTTATTAATAAAAAAAACCACACTAGACTTAACTTTAAATCCAACCCACTTAAGGAACTGCACGATGAAAATTCTGTTGATTGGCGCCTCCGGCACCGTCGGTTCGGCCATTGACCATGAACTGTCCCAGCGCCACAAAATCATCCGTATCGGCCGTAAAAGCGGGGATTTCCAGGTCGACATCAGTGACAGCGACTCGATCCGCAAACTGTTCGAACAGACCGGCAACTTCGATGCGTTGATCTGCGCCGCCGGCAGCGTCAACTTCGTGCCGCTGGCCACCATGACCGCACAGGACTTCGAACTGGGCTTGCGCGACAAGCTGATGGGCCAGGTCAACCTGCTGCTGATCGGCCGGGAATTCGCCAATGACGGTGCGTCTTTCACCTTCACCACCGGCATCCTCAGCCACGATCCGATTCGTACCGGCAGCTCCGCGGCCCTGGTCAACGGTGCCCTCGACGCCTTCGTCCGTGCGGCGGCGATCGAACTGCCGCGCGGCCTGCGTATCAACTCGGTCAGCCCGAACGTACTGGTCGAAGCCATGGGCAGCTATGCGCCGTACTTCCGTGGTTTCAAACCGGTTCCCGCCGCCGACGTGGCATTGGCCTACGCCAAAAGTGTGGAAGGCCTGCAGACCGGTCAGACCTATCGCGTCGGTTGAACCAGACTTGCCCACAGGAAAGCGAGAACATTGCAGGGTTGTGATGAACGGTCAGGCTGAGTAACGTGGCGACACTTGTCTGGAGACTCAAAGATGCGTGTTGCCCGTTCCCTGGTACTTGTTGCCCTGCTTCCGTTGTTCGCCGCTTGCCAACTGCTCGATGGCCCACGGCAAAGTGCTTCCCATGTGGGCCAGACCCGGATGCAGGGCCAATTGACGGCAGCTGACGGCAAGCTGTTGTTCCAGCCGTGTAATGAACAGCGCAGTTTTGTGGTCAATGACACCGGGGGCACCAGCATCCTGCAAGAGGCTGCGACCCTGGCTGACGAACAGGGCAAGTTGTTTGCCGACGTGCGCGGCCGGATCGTTGCCAGTGGTGCTGACAGCCAGCTCGACCTCACACAGTTGTACCGCGTCGAGCGTTCGGGCACCGCCTGCGACGATCCCAATTTCAAACAGCTGATCCTGCGCGCCGCCGGCCATGGCCCGGAGTGGAGCGTCAAGGTCAGCGGCAAGGGCATGGTAATCGACCGCGCCGGTCAGCCACCCCTGGCCCTGCCGTACGTTGAAGAACAGCTGGGCGATGGCCGCTTCAACCTCAGCACCGAAGCCAATAATCAGCGCATCGAGCTCTGGGTCGCGCCGCGGCGTTGCGTCGACAGCAGCACCGACAGCGTGCAGCACATGAGCGCCGAGTTGCGCATCGACGGCCAGGTGCAACGCGGCTGCGGGTATTTCGGCGGATCGCGTAACGACTGATCGTTTTAGCCTCACTGAAATCATCCTTTGAGGCTTATAATCGCGGGCTTCAAACGCCTTGGCGCAGTTGTGCGCCCCGCGAACCGGATCCCGCCATGTTACGAATCACCGAACTCAAGTTGCCGATCGACCATCCCGAAGAAGACCTGCGCCCTGCCATCGTGCAGCGCCTGGGCATCGCCAGTGATGACCTGCTCGACTTCACCTTGTTCAAGCGCAGCTACGATGCGCGCAAAAAGTCCTCCGAACTGTGTTTCATCTACACCATCGACCTCAACGTTCGCGATGAGGCGGCGGTGCTGCGCACGTTCGCCGATGACCGTAACGTCAACGTGGCGCCGGATGTCAGCTACAAAATGGTCGGCCAGGCGCCGGCCGACCTGAGCCAGCGTCCGATCGTGGTCGGCTTCGGCCCGTGCGGGATCTTCGCCGGCCTGCTGCTGGCGCAGATGGGCTTCAAGCCGATCATCCTCGAACGCGGCACCGAAGTGCGTCAGCGCACCAAAGACACCTGGGGTCTGTGGCGTAAAAGCGTGCTCAACCCCGAATCCAACGTGCAATTCGGTGAAGGCGGCGCGGGGACGTTCTCCGACGGCAAACTCTATAGCCAGATCAAGGACCCGAAATTCCTCGGTCGCAAGGTTCTGCATGAGTTCGTCAAGGCCGGTGCGCCGGAAGAAATCCTCTACGTCAGCAAGCCGCACATCGGGACGTTCCGTCTGACCGGTGTGGTGGAAAACATGCGTGAGCAGATTCGCGCCCTGGGCGGCGAAGTGCGCTTCCAGCAGCGGGTGACCGATGTGCTGATCGACGACGGCCAGCTGGTGGGCGTCGAACTCCATGGAGGTGAACAGATCCATTCGAAGCACGTGATTCTGGCCCTCGGCCACAGCGCCCGGGACACCTTCCGCATGCTGCACGGCCGTGGCGTGTACATGGAAGCCAAGCCGTTCTCAGTGGGTTTCCGTATCGAGCACCCGCAGTCACTGATCGACCGCGCGCGCCTGGGCAAATACGCCGGCCACCCGAAACTCGGCGCTGCCGACTACAAACTGGTGCACCACGCCAAGAACGGTCGTTCGGTCTACAGCTTCTGCATGTGCCCGGGCGGCACCGTAGTGGCGGCGACCTCCGAGCCGAACCGCGTGGTCACCAACGGCATGAGCCAGTACTCGCGTAACGAACGTAACGCCAACTCCGGGATCGTCGTCGGCATCACCCCGGAAGTCGATTATCCGGGCGGCCCGCTGGCTGGTATCGAGTTGCAGGAACGCCTGGAATCCCACGCCTTTGTGCTGGGCGGCAGCAACTACGAAGCACCGGCGCAACTGGTCGGCGACTTCATTGCCGGCAAGCCATCCACCGAATTGGGCAGCGTCGAGCCGTCCTACAAACCGGGCGTTGCCTTGGGTGACTTGGCCCTGGCTCTGCCGGCGTTCGCCATCGAAGCGATTCGCGAAGCCTTGCCGGCATTCGAGAAGCAGATTCGTGGTTACTCGCTGCACGACGCCGTGTTGACCGGGATCGAGACGCGCACCTCATCGCCGCTGCGCATTACCCGTAACGAGTCGATGCAGAGCCTGAACGTGAAGGGTTTGTTCCCGGCGGGTGAAGGCGCGGGTTATGCGGGCGGGATTCTGTCGGCGGGTGTAGACGGGATTCGGATTGCTGAAGCGGTTGCCCGGGATATCCTCGGCCTCGAGGCCTGACACGCAGATCACCGAACAACACAAAACCTGTGGGAGCCGGGCTTGCCCGCGATAGCGGTGGATCAGTCAACATTTCTGTTGAATTTGAATCCGTCATCGCGGGCAAGCCCGGCTCCCACAAGGGTCTTCAGCGTCTGAAAGATCTTAGATATTGGCGCGCAACACGCTGGCCGGCAGCGGCTCGCCGCGTTCGACACTGCCCGCCACGGCATCCATCAAACCACTCAACTCATACCCTTGGGCCTTGAGCCAGGCCTGATCGTAATAGGTGTCGGCATAGCGCTCACCGCCATCGCACAGAATCGCCACGATCG
Organism: Pseudomonas sp. DF5; assembly: GCF_058148225.1. Classification (NCBI taxonomy): domain Bacteria; kingdom Pseudomonadati; phylum Pseudomonadota; class Gammaproteobacteria; order Pseudomonadales; family Pseudomonadaceae; genus Pseudomonas; species Pseudomonas sp. DF5. The sequence goes on along the minus strand of NZ_JBYVYM010000011.1, from coordinate 17,715 downwards.
ACCCCGACTCCCCCGCCGCCATCATCTGCTGGGCTGCCATCAAGGCGCCGATCAGGTTAGTCCCGCTCGATCCGCCAACCCGTCGCCCCAAACGCTGCGCCAGGTAATGCATGGCTGCCAGTGACAAGGCGTCCGGCACCTTGACCATCGCGTCGATGACTTTGGGCAGGAACGACGCCTCGACACGCGGCCGGCCAATACCTTCAATCCGTGACCCGTGATCCAGGCGCAGGCTGGCGTCGCCGGTCTTGTAGTAATCGAAAAACACCGAACGCTCGGCATCGGCGCACAGCACACGGGTGCAATGCTGGCGATAGCGCACGTAACGGCCCAGTGTCGCGGTGGTGCCGCCGGTGCCGGGGCTGGAAATCAGCCAGCTCGGTTCCGGGTGCTGCTCGAAGCGCATCTGATGGAAGATCGATTCGGCAATGTTGTTGTTCGCTCGCCAGTCGGTGGCGCGTTCGGCGTAGGTGAACTGGTCGATGAAATGCCCGTCGTGTTCGTGAGCCAAGCGTTCGGACTCAGCGTAAATCTGCGTCGGATCGTCCACCAGATGGCTCTTGCCACCGTAGAAAGCGATTTGCGCGATCTTTTCCTTGGACGTGCTCGCGGGCATCACCGCAATGAACGGCAAACCCAGCAGCCGGGCGAAGTACGCCTCGGAAATCGCCGTCGAACCGCTGGACGCTTCAATCACCGGCGCACCGGGTTTGAGCCAGCCGTTACACAGTGCATAGAGGAACAATGAGCGGGCCAACCGATGTTTCAGGCTGCCAGTGGGATGGCTCGACTCATCCTTGAAGTACAACTCGATGCCCGGCAACCCCGGCAGCGGCAAGGGGATCAGGTGGGTGTCGGCGCTACGCTGGAAGTCGGCTTCGATGATCCGGATGGCTTCGCGGGCCCACTGTCGGTTGTCGCTCATGATGGTTTTCTCGTTGAATCAGGCAAGAGTCGGCCTTGTCGCAAGGCTCAGTCCACAAGCTTAGGAAAAAACCTACATCACGCACAGATACAGCTGGGGTTCAATACGTCCGGCAACTGCTAGGCTCAGGCCTTTGCTGACCGGGCACGTTGTAACGGCATATAACAAAAAAGAATATAACTTTTGTTTTAACAACCAACGGTACGGGTTAGGGTGTGCCACCTTTTGAATTCATCGATGGAGAGCGACCTTGCCTCTGCGTAGCACGTTCACGCGTTTCTTTCAGTTGGAAGCTGCCAGCGGTCTGCTATTGATCGCCGCAGCTGTCCTGGCCCTGATCATCAACAATTCATCGCTGTCGTGGCTCTATAGCGGTCTGCTGGACACCCCGGTGGTGGCTCAGATCGGCGCACTGAAAATCGCCAAGCCATTGCTGCTGTGGATCAACGACGGCCTGATGGCCCTGTTCTTCCTGTTGATCGGCCTGGAAGTGAAGCGCGAAGTCCTCGACGGCCAACTGTCGAAACCGTCGCAGATCGTCCTGCCCGGCGCGGCCGCGATTGGCGGCATGGTGGTGCCGGCGCTGATCTACTGGTTCCTCAACCGCGATAACCCGTCCGCCCTGAGTGGCTGGGCCATCCCGACGGCTACAGACATTGCCTTCGCCCTCGGCGTACTGGCCCTGCTGGGTAAACGCGTGCCGGTGTCGCTGAAACTGTTCCTGATGACCCTGGCGATCATCGACGACCTGGGCGCAATCATCATCATTGCGATCTTCTACTCCGGCGCACTGTCGACCCTGTCCCTGGCGCTGGCCGCAGCCTGCATCGCGGCCTTGATCGGGATGAACCGACTCGGTGTAGTGAAACTCGGGCCGTACATGATCATCGGGCTGATCCTCTGGGTGTGTGTACTCAAGAGCGGCGTGCACGCCACACTGGCCGGTGTGACCCTGGCCTTCTGCATTCCACTGCGCACGAAAAACGCCGAGCCGTCGCCGCTGCTGACCCTGGAGCATGCCCTGCATCCGTGGGTGGCCTACGGCATCCTGCCGCTGTTTGCCTTCGCCAACGCTGGCTTGTCCCTGAGCGGTGTGACCGTCGAAAGCTTCACCCACCATGTACCGATGGGCATCGCCGTCGGCCTGCTGCTGGGCAAGACCGTCGGTGTTTTCGGCCTGACCTGGCTGGCGGTAAAAATCGGCATCGCCGCCCTGCCCCAAGGCGCCAACTGGGGCCAGATCATGGGGGTGGCGATTCTCTGCGGCATCGGTTTCACCATGAGTTTGTTTGTCGGCTCCCTGGCCTTCGTGCCGGGCGCCAGTGAATACGCCGGGATGGATCGGATGGGGATTTTGACCGGCTCGATCCTGGCGGCATTGATCGGTTATGCAGTGACGGCGGCGGCGAGTCGCAAGAGCGCTGCGCTGCCTTCCTGAGCGATAGAGAACACTCTTAGCGACATTGAGGACTCGTCCTACAGCCATGATTAGCCACGTTCGTTAACGTCGCGCAGCCCCCTCTTTGGGGGTTGCCGATGGACGAGCGAAAGGACAATCAGTGGCTGGCAACAAGGACATCCCACGGGTGCAAAACCCACCGTCGGGCGACGGGCATCACGTCACCCACCGATTCATGACGGCCACCGAATTGGCCGAGCGTGATGCCAGACAAAACGCCTACGACGCTATGCTCGCAAGGCAGCAAACCTTCGAAGACAGCCTTCAAGTCGCAGCGAGAAAGGACAACGTTGCCCGTGCGGGATGCGCGTTCGCCAAGTCCTGCAAACTGCCTGATGCAATCATCGACTACACGAACACCTCCGGAGTTGTTCCGACCGACAGCCTGAAAGACTACGGCGAACTGATTCTGCTCGGCGCCCGCGAGGCTGATGAAACCGGTGTGGTGCCGCTGAAGAAAATCAGTGGCACCGCCATCCCTGCGGGTTTCGGCAGCTTCGCCCTGGGTGGCTCAGCGTTCGCCGCATTACCCACCGTCGCCGCCAGCACCGCTGCGGCTACCTTGGCAGGTCTGGTGGCGTTGCTCATGCCATCGAACCTGGGCGACAGCGCCCTCTACACCGAAGACCAACTGCTCACCCTCAAACAAGCTCGCACCCGCGTGCGTCTGCGAGTCGAGCAGCAAGCGGACGGCAGCCTCAAGGGTTATGGCTTCTACACCGGTAAAAACCGTGACTGGGAAATGGTCGATGTCGTGCAGTTCACCTCACGCGGCAGCCAATACATAGTTGACCTAGGTGAAGGCATCGAACTGATCTGGACACCCGTCGTGGACGGCTCCAACATCCTCGGTATCCCCGCCCTCGAAGCCGCCCCGCAGGCGCCGCATATCTGGGTTTATCCTCCGACGAAAGCGGCGGACAGCATTCTTGTGAATCCGGTTTATCCGCCGGAGTACAAGGATTTCATTCTTGTGTTTCCGGCGGATTCGGGGGTTGGGCCGTTATACATCGTAGTCAATACGTCACGTAAAGGCCTCCCATCAGCGGGGCATAGCTATCATAAACCTCCGAAAACAGAACAAATCACCGCGTTTCCCGGCCTTAAAAAAGCAAAAAAAATGAATCCTGTACAAGGAGGTGGTGGGCTTCGAGAACGTTGGACAGATGCCAAGGGCAGGAGAATTTACGAGTGGGATTCGATGCACGGAGAATTGGAAGTATACCGCGCAAGTGATGGAGCCCACTTAGGTGCGTTTGACCCCATTACAGGTGAACGGCGCGAAGACCCGAAAGATGAACGAAGCATCAGGAAAAAATATTTGTGAGGTAATGATGGGATTAAAACTGAGACTGGAGTGGTACGACAAGCAAACCCAAATGTGCCAAGGCGAGGAGTCGTCCAAAGACTTAGGCGATGATGAGTCAGTATTGAATGCCTTGGGTATCCCGGTGGAAAACAACATCAATAATGGCGGTTTCAATGTAATCGAGAAATGGGTCGCTACAATTCAGCCTTTTTTTCAACACGACATCATCCTGACCACTTACGACTATCAGATTGCGTTTGATTACAGCGAAGCCTGGTAACAAGCCTTCCCTGTGATCTACAAAATTGAAGCCTTTGATAAAAAACAGAGTTTCTTGTATTTGCGGAAAAATTTCCCAGCGGATGCGACGAGCAAATAGCAGCCATTATGGGATGGACGGGAGAACAGCAAGGCTGGGAAGGCTACGACCTGACAAGTGATCAACTTGACGCTTTGGAGAAACTGTTGAAAAAGACGGTTTTTAATCCGGCGCATTTCTTTCAGTTAAGTTGTAACGCTTATTAAGCATTTTTGATCGGCCCCACGCTCCCGTGGGGATGCCGCCGGGGACGCTCTGCATTCCGCTCACGACGCCAGGCTTGAGTCCTGTGCATTGGTGACGCGGAGCGTCACGACATGCATTCCCACGCAGAGCGTGGGAATGATCAGATGATGAGGGACAAGGATGATATTTATCGCAATTACCGGATTTTTCCCGGGGCCGAATCCCGACAATTCATTGCAATATGAAAAGGATGTGCCGCAAGCCTTAGAGACGGCAGTGTTGAAAGTCATGGGCTGGTCAACCTTATGGGATGTACCTATGGGCGAGCACACACTCTCTCACGATCAAGCCAGTGTGACTTTAGACTTGGTGGGTGCCCCCTTAAGAGAGGACCTGATGTACTACATGGGACTCTGTAGCAACGACTAACGATATTGAATCTGACATAACCGAAAACAACAGACACAAAAAACCCCGACCAGTCACCTGATCGGGGTTTTCTTTTTCCTTTCGTTTCCGCTTAGTGCGAAACGCGGCTGGTCCCACCCACAGTGGAGATCCGCACACGCTCACCCACACGGAACACTTCGTTTGGCTGAACTTCCTGCACGTAGGCGCGCATGCTGCCATCGTCTTCGCGCACGGTGATTTCGACGCCTTGAGTGCGGGTCAGGCCTTCTTCGGCAGCCGACCCCACCAGGCCACCCGCTACAGCGCCGATGACCGCTGCAACGATGCTGCCGCGACCGCCGCCGACGGCGCTACCGCCGACGCCACCCACGACTGCGCCCGCAGCGCTGCCGATTGGGGTTTTGGTGCCTTCGATTTTCACCGGACGCAGAGCTTCGATGGTGCCCATGCGAATCGTCTGCACGCGACGCGCTTCGTCACGGGAATAGGAGTCACCGGTCAGGCTCGATTGGCAGCCGGTGAGCAACATCGCCATCGTGGAAAAGGAAGCAACCAGCAAAACAGACTTACGCATAGCATCAAACTCCATAGGACAGGTATCCATTAAACTCCGCGGCTTGACGCCTGTCACGGCGTCGCCCGGATAAAATTGGTTTCATTCAGGCCTGGTACAGGCGCTTTGCGAACTCACCACACAGTAGCGTCACATTACGAAATCTGCGCCGCTGACCCAAGGATTATCATGGATTACTTCATCATTGTCGTCACGACCGTCGCCGGTTTGTACTTCCATTGGTGGCTGTACGTGCGGATCAGACGCTGGGGGGACCGCGATCTGGCGTTGTCACTGGCGGGTAAAGACGAACACAAAAGAGCCTTTATGCTCCAGCAACTGGCGAACGCTCAAGCGCAGAAGATCAAGCGTCGGGATCTGCCGCAGTGGCTTGAGGCTGCTGCGGCAGATTACTCCAATCGGTAGACCGTTTACGGGGCCAGGCGCTCACGCACCCAGTCGGCGCCCTGCAAGCGGTAGTTGAGGCGATCGTGCAGACGGCTCGGACGGCCCTGCCAGAACTCGATGCGCTCGGGTAGCAAGCGATAACCGCCCCAATGTTCGGGGCAGTGCGGTTGGGTGTCGCTGAAACGCTGCTCGGTGTCTTTGAGCAACGCTTCCAGTTCGGCGCGATCTGCGATCACCCGGCTCTGGGGCGACGCCCACGCACCGAGACGACTACCCAGAGGCCGAACCTGATAGTAGGCGTCGGATTCTTCAGGCGTGACCTTCACCACCCGACCTTCGATGCGCACCTGGCGCTCCAGGGCCGGCCAGAAGAACGTCATGGCTGCAAATGGATTGGCTGCCAATTGCTGACCCTTGTCGCTCTCGTAGTTGGTGAAGAAGGTAAAGCCCTGCTCGTCCAGGCCCTTGAGCAGCAGAATGCGACAATGCGGGCGACCATCCTGATCGACGGTGGCCAGTGTCATGGCATTCGCCTCCACCGGCACCTGTTCGGTTTTCACCGCATCGGCAAACCACTGATGAAACAGCGCGAACGGCTCAGCCGGGGCTTGCGCCTCGGTCAAGCCATCTCGGGTGTAGTCGCGACGCATATCTGCCAAGGGCCGGGTCATGGCGCATTCCTTTTGGTTAATGAATCACTGCTTTGTGGCATCGCCAGTGGCGACTTTCTTGGTGTCGGCAGCGGCTTTGGCTGGTGCCGCTTTTTTCACTGCGGCTTTTTTGACTGGAGCCTTGGCGGCCGCTTTCTTGACTGGTGCCTTCTTCTTCGCCGGGACAGCCGCTTTTTTCGCAGCAGGTGCCGGGGTCACAGGCGTGGCCGCTGGCTTGACGTCTTGCGCGGCAACCTTGGTCAGCGGTGCCGGAGCCGGCATGTTGTACTTGCTCAACAACGCGACCATGGTGTTCGCCGGCGTCACCAACAGCTCGACGCGACGGTTCAAGGCACGACCTTCGGCACTGTCGTTGGCGGCGCGCGGTGCGTCACCGCCCATGCCGCGCAGCATCAGGCGATCACGCTGCAGACCGCTGAGACGGAAAATCGCTGCCACCGCCTGGGCGCGCTCCTGGCTCAGTTTCACGTTGGCCGGTGCGGCACCCGACGTATCACTGTGGCCGAGTACCAGCACGGCAGTCTTTGGATCGGCTTCGAGGATTTTCGCGACACGGGTGAACGGAGCGAGGGTCACCGGCAAGAGCATGGCCGGACGGTCAGGGTTGAACGAGCCTTCTACCGGAGCAGTGACGACCAGCACGTTCTCACGGCGTTCGAGTTGCAGGTTGCTGCCCTTGATCGCATCGCGCAGGCGCGGCTCATAGTCGTCGAGCCAGGCCTGGGTGACTTTCGGATCGGGCATCGGTACAGCCGCTTTGGCGGTGCTTTGCTCCTTGCCGCCGAACGGCCACCACCATTTGCCACCCGCATCGGCTTCAGCCTTGGTGACAGGTGCTGTGGTGGCAGGTTTCAGGGGCGCCGGGGCTGGAGTGGGCTCTTTGGTCGCGACCTTGTCGGAAGAACCAAACGGCCACCAGCTGCTGCCGCCTGCTGCGTCATTTTGTGGGGTTTGTGCGCAACCGGTGATAGCGAAGCACAGGGCCAGGGCGAGGGTTTTATTGGACGACATTGGGTATCCACAAAATGAGGTAATGAAAAGTCAGCCGGGGAGTGCCCCCTGCTAAACAGACGCTTTGAAACCACAAAGGCTTTCGGGTTCCGGCCCTGGCCCCCTTAAGCGTGATTTACAGACAAGTGGCCAGTACTCGCACAAGCTTTTGGGCTCGTGGGTCCATCAAGACGTACGGCCCCAGGGTATTTGTCACAAAACCGAAGGCCACATCATGTTCCGGATCAGCAAAACCGATGGAGCCGCCAGCACCCGGGTGACCGAACGCCCGAGGGCCGAGGCCGTAGGTGGCGTTGGGTACATCCGGTTGATCGAGCATGCAACCCAGGCCGAAGCGGGTCTGGGTCAATAAGGTCTTGTCTTCGCCGATGCTGTGCTCGCGGGTCAGCTCGTCGAGCATTTCGCTTTCCAGCAGGCTGCCATCGAGCAGTCCGGCGTAGAAACCGGCCAGGCTGCGGGCGTTGCCGTGGCCATTGGCGGCCGGCTGCTGCATGCGTCGCCATTCCGGTTTGTTGGTGCTGGTCATGATCGACGGCGGGTTGGTGAAGGCCCGAGTGGTCATGGCCGTCGGTTCCCGCATGGTCACCTGCAGCAAGCGCTGGGCCGCAGCATCGCCGACGTTGCCCTTGCTGCGGGCGATGTGCGCCACGCGATGGAACTCTGAATCGGCCAGGCCGACATGGAAATCCAGCCCCAAGGGCTTGGCAACCCGCGCCACGATGGACTCGCCCGGCCCACGACCGTCGGCGCGCCGCAGCAATTCACCGACCAGCCAACCATAGGTGATTGCCGCATAACCGTGACCTTGGCCCGGCGTCCACCAGGGTGCTTCGGCGGCCAAAGCATTGACCATGGTCTGCCAGTCGTAAAGTGCCTCAGGGGGCAGCAACTCGCGCAAGGCCGGCAGACCCGCCTGATGGCAGAGCAAGTGGCGAAGTGTCACGGATTCTTTACCGGCGGCGGCAAATTCGGGCCAGTAGCGGGCGACCGGGGCATCGAGTTGCAGCTTGCCTTCAGCCACCAATTGCAGGGCCGCCACGGCGGTGAAGGTTTTGGTGCAGGAGAACAGGTTGGCGATGGTGTCGCTGTGCCAAGCCTCATGGCCGTCCTTGTCGGCGGTACCGGCCCAAAGGTCGAGGACGGTTTCACCACCGATCCGGATGCACAACGCCGCGCCACGTTCCTGAGGATCGTCGAACAGTGCTGCAAACGCTTCACGCACCGCTTCGAACTTAAGCTCGTAATGACCCTGAATCTGCACCCGCAACTCTCCCGGATAGACGCTCTACAAAGTGGCCCGCATTGTTCCAGCCCTTGAGGGTTTTGGGAACAGGATCGGGTCGGATGGTCGCCCGGTTATGGAAATGATCGGAAATTTATAGTGCCTATACCGACGCCTTCGCGGGCAAGCCTCGCTCCTACAGGGATTGCGCATTACCTGTAGGAGCGAGGCTTGCCCGCGAAGAACGATAACCCGGTCTATCAGAACTCAGTGGCCATTGCCCGAATGCCCACCCGCGTGCCCGGCGCCCTTGCCCGGGCCTTTGCCTGCCTCGCCCTTCCTGCCGCCCTCGACATCGTGACTGGCTTTATCCGCTTCAGCGCTGGCTTTCTCCGCCTCTTTGCCAAGCTGATCGATGATCTGCACATTGCTTTTGCGCACACTGTCGACAAAGCCCTGGAACGGCAAATCAGTAATGCCCACCAGACCGAAGTGCCCGTTCTCGCCATCCAGCAGACGACCGGTCACCGGTTGATCGAGGTATTGGAACCAATGCACCCCGACAATCGACGGTTCGCTCATCGCCTGTTTGAGGAAGTGAGCGTAAGCCGTGCCGCGGTCTTCTTCCTTCGCCAGTTGCGTCACGCCGCCCCAGAACGGGCCGCGATCTGCCGAGCCGAAGTTGAATTCGGTGATCAGCACCGGTTTGTCCAGACTGCGCAGTTTGGCGAAGTCGTAACCGTCCTGGGGTTGCAGGGTGTACATGTTGAAGCTCAACACGTCGCAATATTGCGCACAGGACTCGACTGCCTCGGGGGAACTGACGGCAAAGCGGCCGCCCAGCAACAATTGATTTGGCGCGTGCCATTTGAGCGAGTCAGAAACAGTCTTGAAGTAGGTGTCTGCGAAGACCTTCTGGAAGTATTTGAAGTCAGCTTCGATTTCCGGGTGTTCGGCGCTCGGCTGCGGCGGGACGAAGCCTGGGTCTTCCATCAACTCCCAGGCCGGCAGATCAATGCCCCAGGCTTTCGACAGGCCCGCCTGATTACGGTATTTGTCGCGCAGCTGCTTGAGGAAGGCGCGTTTGGCCGGCACGTCGGTGGTCATTTTCAAGGTGCCGTAGGCCAGTGCATAGCGGGCCTTCGGGTCATCACCGGGACCGGCCCAAGCCAGTTCGTTGTCGGCGAAGTAACCGATCAGCCACGGATCGTCGCGATGGTCCCGGGCGGCGATGGCCACGGCGCGTTCGGTGGCCATGGCGAAACGTGGATCGAACGGGTCAGGCATGCCGCCCCACCAATCGGTGCCGGTGCTGATGCTGGCGTAATCGCCGACGATCGACAGCGGCAAGGTGTACGGCACACGGTCAGCGTTGCCCAACACCGGTGCGCTCCAGTTGCCGAGGGTGTTGAAACCCCAGGCCTGCAGGCGATCGAGGGTGTGACTGGCCCAGCGTTGCTCGTCGACAGCCACTTTGCAGGGTTTGGCGGCTGCTTTTTCGACCGACGCTTCAACCGCGCCGGTCTTGGCCGCTTCGGCAACACCGGCGCTGGATTCGGTAGGCGCAGGAGCGGCTGACTGTTCGGCGGTCTTGTCAGCCGTCGCCTCGACCGCCTCGGCCTTGGCTGCTTCGGCAACACCGGCCTTGGCGTCGCTGCCCGGTGCGCAAGGGTCGCCATACAGTCGTTGCAGGTTGGCGCCATAGAAATCGTACCAACGACCGGCGTTGTAGGCTCGGCCCTGATCAACACCGTTGCCGCCACGGTTATCGCCTTCGCCATAGTGACTGGCCAAGGGTTCTTCGGGTTTGGGCAGGGACTCGAACATCCACTCGCGCCCGGCGACGTAGGTCTGGTTGACGCTCGGGGTCACGGTGTTGACGCCGAGGGAATAGAACGGATGCCCCTCCGGAGTCACCAGGTACCAGCGGCCATCACGCTTTTCGGTGCGGAAAAAGCCGCTGGCCTTGAACTCCGGGCCTTTGTTCAAACCGCCGAACTTGTCCAGAGGCGCCTTCTCGCGCTCGGCCAGCCAGGTTTTCAGTTGTTGCTGTTCTTTGCCGGCGGCGGATTTCAGTTGTTCGTCGCTACTGATCTTCTCCGGCCATTTGGCCCGGGTCGATTGACCGTAAGCGTCCACCAGGCCGCCATAAGCGGCTTTGGTCACCGCCTCGCCATCCTGCACGCCGAAGCGCTCGAGCAGGATGCTTTGCGCAACTTTCGGCTGATCCATCGACAAGGTCACCGACACCACCTGGCTGCGGTCCAACTCACCGGTACTGCTGGCCAGCAATACACGCTGCCCTTCGAAGTTGATCGGCATTGGCGGGCCGGCTTTCATGCCCTGGCTCAGCGGCGAGCTCGGCTGCAGCGGTACCAATAAGGTCTGCGCCGGGCCGGCCGGCAGATCGACACGGCTGACCAGTGTCTTGCCATCGTTGCTCTGGATTTTCACGTACAGGGTCACGGCCCAGTTCATCGCGCTCTGAATCCGCAGACTCATGACGCCCGACTGCGACCAGTCCCAGGCACCGGTCTGCGGTGTCAGGCGCAAGCTCGGCTGGGCGACCGGGTTGAAGGTCACGCGGCGCAGCACTTCGCCTTCGGCCGTTTGCTCCGCATTGGATTGCGGCAGGCTGGCGTCCTGGGTCGCCACCTGAACCACGTCGGCGGGACGCACAAAGTTGAACAGCGTCTGCTGGCCGGTAGGGGCCGCCAGTAAAGGGGCTGCGAACATCAAGGCAAAAACGGCGGGCAACGAACGGCGAATCATAAGAACGAGGTTCTCCCTAACGACCATCAATGGGCCAGTGGAAAGGCAGTGGCAGTGAGGTAGACAACGCGGTGGGCAAATTTGCCCACCGGTGCATCAGGAAATTTCACGACGAAATGGCGGCAACGCATTGAGAATAGCTTTGCCGTAGCGCTGCGTGACCAAACGACGGTCGAGCAAGGTGATGGTGCCGCGATCTTCTTCGGTTCGCAGCAGGCGACCGCAGGCCTGGACCAGCTTCAGCGAGGCGTCCGGCACGGAGATTTCCATGAACGGATTGCCGCCGCGAGCCTCGATCCACTCAGCCAGCGCGGCTTCGACCGGATCGTCGGGCACCGAGAACGGGATCTTGGCGATCACCACGTGCTCGCAGTAGGCACCGGGCAAATCCACGCCTTCGGCAAAACTCGCCAGGCCGAACAGCACGCTGGAATCCCCGCCATCGACCCGCGCTTTGTGCTTGTTCAGGGTTTCCTGCTTCGACAGGTTGCCTTGAATGAACACTTGCTTGCGCCAGTCGCGATCCAGCCCGTCGAACACGTCCTGCATCTGTTTGCGCGAGGAGAACAGCACCAGAGTGCCACGGGAGCCCTCGACCAGTTCCGGCAAGTCGCGAATGATCGCCGCCGTATGAGCTGGTGCATCGCGCGGGTCGGCTTTCAGGTCCGGCACCCGCAGCACACCGGCGTCGGCATGATGGAACGGGCTCGGGACCACGGCGGTCACGGCGGTTTTCGGCAGGCCGGCGCGCATGCGGAAACGGTCGAAGGTGCCAAGAGCGGTCAGGGTCGCCGAGGTTACCAGCGCCCCGTAAGCCACGTTCCACAGGTTGCGCCGGAGCATTTCCGCCGCGAGGATCGGGCTGGCATTGACCTCGATGTCGAACAGCGAACCGCTTTCGGCAAGGGTCAGCCAGCGGGCCATGGGCGGGTTGTCTTCCGGGTCTTCGACGGTGAAGGCGGTCCACAACTCCCAGTTGCCCGAAGAACGCGACAGCAGGCTACCGAACAGCGGATACCACTCTTCGGCCTGGTTGCTGGCGATGCCGATGTTGACCTCGCCGTCCATGCCTTCCTTGAGCAGTTCGGTAAGCCGTGTGAACAGGTCGGTCAGCCGGGCAAAGCCCTTCTTCAACTCGATGCCCATCTCACGCATGTGTTCGGGAATCACCCCGCCGACGAAACGGTGACGCGGCCGCTCGCGACCTTCGACGTCTTCGCCGGGCTTGAAGTCGGCAACCTGCTCACAGGCACTGAACATGAACTGCTGCTGGGTCTTGATCTCCCGGGCCAGTTCCGGCACCTGCTCGATCAACTTGCCCAGATCCCCCGGCAACGGATGCTGGGCAAGCAATTTGGTGAGGTTCTTGGCGGTGGTTTCCAGCCAGTCGGCGGTGGAGCGCAGGCGTGTGTAATGGGCGAAGTGGCCGATGGCCTTGTCCGGCAGGTGATGGCCTTCGTCGAACACGTAGATCGTGTCGCGCGGGTCCGGCAGAACCGCGCCGCCGCCCAGGGCCAGGTCGGCCAGGACCATGTCGTGGTTGGTAACGATCACGTCGACCTTGCCCATGCCTTCGCGGGCCTTGTAGAAGGCGCACTGGCCGAAGTTGGGGCAATGGCGGTTGGTGCACTGGCTGTGATCGGTGGTCAGGCGCGCCCAGTCGGCGTCTTCGAGCGCGGTGGACCAACTGTCGCGGTCGCCGTCCCACTTATTGCCGGCAAGTTTCTCGATCATGCTGGTGAACAGCTTCTGACTGGCCTCATCGACCTCGATCTTGAAGCCTTCTTCTTCGAACAGCTGCGCGGTGGCGGTTTGCGCGTGACCTTCCTGGAGCAACATGTCGAGCTTGGACAGGCACATGTAGCGCCCCCGGCCCTTGGCCAGGGCGAAGCTGAAATTCAGCCCGCTGTTGCGCATCAGGTCGGGCAGATCCTTGTAGACGATCTGCTCTTGCAGGGCCACGGTGGCCGTGGCGATCACCAGACGCTTGCCAGCGGCCTTGGCAGCAGGGATGGCCGCCAGGCTGTAGGCCACGGTTTTGCCGGTACCGGTGCCGGCTTCCACCGCGACAATCGCGGGGTCGCCACTGCGCCGACCTTCGTCGTCGGTGTCGATGTCACCGAGGACTTTGGCGATTTCGGCGATCATCAGGCGTTGGCCGTAGCGCGGCTTGAGGCTCTTGGCTTCGAGAAAACGCGAGTAGGCGCCCTGGATCGTGGTTTTGAGTTCAGTGCTGATCATTGATTGTCGGGCGCAAAAAACGCTGGATAAATTTTCAGTAGTTGGGATCGGTGGCTATCATACCCCGCTAATTAATCCCGCGCAGAACGGAGTACCCCAATGACACCTTTTGGCATCGTTTATACCCTGCATGTCCTGGCCGCCCTGGTCTGGGTCGGCGGCATGTTTTTCGCCTGGATGGTCGTTCGCCCTGCGGCGATGAAAGTGTTGGAAGGCCCTGCCCGGTTGAAGCTGTGGGTGGAAGTGTTTCAAGGTTTTTTCCGCTGGGTCTGGGTCGCGGTGGTGCTTTTGCCGATCAGCGGTGTGGGCATGATTCATTTGCAGTTCACCGGGTTTGAAGCGGCACCGCGGTATGTGCAGGTGATGATGGGACTGTATGTGGTGATGACCGCGCTGTTCATCCGGATTCAGGCGTTGCTGCTGCCGGAACTGCGCACCGCGGTAGCGGCTCAGGATTGGCCGACAGGCGCGGCGACGCTGGGCAAGATTCGCCGGTTGGTGGGGATTAACCTGATGGTCGGGTTGGTGCTGGTGGCGATTGCTGCAGCTCGGCCGATGTTCTGAGCAATGCATAGTCTCTGTGGCGAGGGAGCTTGCTCCCGCTCGGCTGCGTAGCCGTCGTAATCGATCACTGCGCACGTTCTGAAAGAACAGGGTCGCCGGCTTTGGGGCCGCTTCGCGACCCAGCGGGAGCAAGCTCCCTCGCCACAGGGGTTCTCGGTCGCTCTTACAACCGCTGAATGCTCACCGAACCTACCGCCCCGGCAGGCCCAGGCTGGCCATCGGTACCAGGGCGACCGCTCTTGCCGCCATCGGCTTTATAGATAATGCAGCCCTTGGCCTTGCCGCCCGCTCCCGGTTTGCCACCCGGTCCGGCCGCGCCACCGACTCCGCCCGCCACCTCGACCTTGATCTGCTCCGCCGGATAGTCACGCGGCACTTCCAGCCGAACCGCCGCCCCCGGCGCACCTGGCTGGCCGTCGCTGCCGTCACTGCCATCGAAGCCGCGACCGGCCTGGCCCCAGGTGCAACCCGGTGCCTGACCGTTGGCCCCATCGAGGCCGACAAAACCCGGGGCGCCCGCGCCACCGCGAGCGTCTACCGACAATTGCGGTGCCTTCAGCGCTTTGATCTGCAAATTCAGATTGCGCCCGGAGCGGGCGGCCTTGAGATAAGTTCCGGGGGCGCCCCGCGCGGTGATCTGGCTGCCTTCAGCCAACTCGGCCCGGCTGACTTTCAATTCCAGTGCCTGTTCGCTCGGCACAATGGCGATCCGCGCTTCGCGTCCCAGGCGCAGTTCACTGACCGATACTTCGGTCACATTCGAAGGAATCAGCAAGGTGCCGTAATCGGCGACTTCCAACCGTTCCAGTTGCAAGGAACTGGCAGTGTTGGGCAAACGCATCAGCGAATTGGTTTCGACGCTCACCACTTGGGCGCAAGCCAATGGGCTGATGAGTGCAGCGAGTAGACAGAGTTTACGCATGGGAAGCCTTCACAGTGGCCGGGGCCGGAATGGTTTGCAGGTGAAAAACGCCGAAAAAGATAATTTTCAGGCGATCACGCCAAGGGTGGGCTCGACCTTTGAGACTGCGATTGCAGAACACCAGCTCCAGAAGATGAGTCAGTGCCAACAGACTGCCGGCCAGGTTGACCAACAGATGCAGTGGATGCACAAACGGTATGAGCAGATTGACCAGCACCACCAACCAGAACAGCAGGGTCAATAACTTCCCCAGCCCCCAAAACACCTTCATACGCTCCCCCGTCGAGAATTTTTATTTGCACGCACAGTAACGGCTTACACGCGGGATAAGCCAGAGGGCAACGGAAAATTCTTCCGAAAGGCATCGAATGGCCGCCGGATCAACCTTGACGATCATCCGACGGCTCTATCACGGGCCTCTTGATCACGGAGCCTAGCGATTGATGTGCAACTCCACACGACGGTTTTTTGCCCGCCCTTCTTCCGTGTCGTTGTCGGCCACCGGCTGGCTTTCGCCCCGTCCTTCGCTGGTGATTTTGTTCGGCGCCAGCCCTTGGCTCAACAGGTAGGTCGCTACACTGCTGGCACGACGCTCCGACAGTTTCTGGTTATAGGTGTCCGAGCCCTGGCTGTCGGTATGGCCGACGACTTTGATGCTCACCACATCAGCGCTCTGCAATTTGGGCATCAGCGAGTCCAGCTCACTGCGCGCTTCAGGCGTCAGATCAGACTGGTTGTAAGCGAACAACACGTTACCGTTCAGGGTGATGACTTCGGATACCGGAGGTTCAGCAGGTTTCACACTGGCCGGATACTGCGGCAGCGGACAGCCGTGCTGTTCGACAGGTGTATTGGCAGGCGTATCGGGGCAGCGATCGCGGCGATCGAAGACACCGTCACCGTCTTCATCACCATCCTGGGCGTAACAGATCAAGCCACCGGTCAAGATACCGAGCGCCGCTCCTCCCGCGGCCCAACCGCCACTTTCGATCGCGCCCAAACCGCCGCCGACCAGTCCGCCAATGACACTGCAGATCGGCCAGGTACGTTGATTCAAGGGGGCGGTGCCATCGCTATGGGTGGCGCAACCGGTCAGAAGACTGCCAAGCAGCAGAACCGGCAAGACGGTCCTTGTGAGAACGCTCATTGTGAATGCTCCTGTGTCACCGGCCCATACCGGTCACACAGGAGTAAAGACCCGCATCCGCGACTGCACAAGCCGCGGAGTACAAGGGGTTTAGCGGTCGATTTTGATTTCCGTGCGGCGGTTCAGCGCACGGCCGTCAGCAGTTTTATTATCGGCCACCGGCTGGCTTTCACCTGCGCCGGTCACAGACACGAAACTGCTGCGTGGCACACCTTGGGAAATCAGGTACTCCACCACCGAATGGGCGCGTTTGTCCGCCAGTTTCTGGTTGTATTTATCGCTGCCGACGCTGTCGGTATGACCAGTCACGGTCAACCGGGCGCTGGAGGATTCCTGTTTCAGGCGCGTGGCAACGGTGTTGAGCACCTCTTTATCGGAAGGGGTGAGCTTGGACGAGTCGAACTGGAAGTGAACATCACGGATAACGATGACTTCTTCCTTGACCACCGCCTTCTCTTCGACCACAGGCGCAGGCGCGGGTGGAGGGCAGCCGTCGGCATCGACACGCACGCCTCTAGGTGTGTGCGGGCACTTGTCGCGGCTGTCCGGCACACCATCGCCGTCTTCGTCACCGTCGCCATGCACCCAGCAATAAGCCGCTGCCGTGCCGCCGACCAGCAGCGCGCCGTACCCCGCCCATGAAGAGCTCTCGGTCGCACCGAGCCCCGCACCGACGACACCACCGACCGCCGCACAGGTCGGCCAGTCGGTTTTCTGCAAACCTGCGCAACCAGTCAACACACTGGTTAGCAGAACCAAAGGTAATGCTGTCCGGACTATGCTCATCTAGTTTCTCCTGAGGGATCGGCTAATAACCGATTTCAAGGAGTAAAGACCGGACTTTTAATCTCCGCCAGCAATAGGCCATTGCTGTTTTACCTTATGTTCACGGAACATCGGCGCTTTTTGCTTAAACCCGCTCTGCAAGACACGTTAGTCTTGGCGTTCTGATTGAGGAATTTCGATGATTGCAGGTATTTCTACGCGCACGCCCCAGCAGGCGTTGGCCGCTTTGCTTGATCGTTACACCCCGTCGCGTCTGTTGCTGATTGGCGCCAGTGAGTTCCCCGCGCTCGAGGCGTTCAAACTCGCGCATCCGGAGAGCATCGTCGCCTTTGCCGCACCCGGAGCATTGCCGGCCGAACTGGCGGCGCAGCGGTTTGATCTGGCGCTGGTGGTCGATTGCCTCGAACACTTGCCCAAGCGCGACGGCCTGAATCTGCTCGGCGGGATCCGCAACCTCAATGCCAGTCGCATTGCAGTGCTGGCCGACTTGCCGGCCAGCGGTTGGCAGGAGACGGATTTTTTCTCCCTGGCCCTGCAAGCCAGCGAACGCTTCCAGCGTGACGATCAAGTGTTGACGCTGTTTACCTACGATCTGCTTGACTACAAACAGGTGCCCGACTGGCTCAACTCACGCTTCTGGGCCAATCCGGAAAACTTCGGGAAATACTGGTGGTAACGCAATGATCTGACACCTTGCAAGCGTTAGATCCCCATTGTATTAGATGGCAGCCCCTCGCGAGCTCATAACCTGAAGCAGTGATTAAGGGGTGATCTAATGGCCCTGAATCTGTTTAAACAGACAAAAGGGA